>JAQUJQ010000017.1 GCA_028680875.1 Eubacteriales bacterium | reverse complement strand
ATAGTGGTGAAGTGAATTTGGATTTTCTTTGCAAAAAGTCAGGAAAATCTCCGGCAGAAGTAGGAGCATTAGTCACAATTTTAGAAATGAAAGGCAGGGTTCAAACCTCTTTAGGAAAAATTTATATTGCAAAATATTGACTTTAGCAATATAATCATTCAGTGTAGCAGGTATAATAATTGTATCTGTATATTAATACATACTATATATTTATATAATTAGTAGGAATCTTGGAGGGAGATCCGGATGGATCTGCCCGAAACGAGGAGGACATGAATGGCTAATAAATCCTTAATCATAGTAGAATCACCTTCAAAGGCAAAAACCATAGGTAAATTTCTAGGACCCAAATATAAGGTTATTGCCTCGGTGGGTCATGTTCGAGATTTGCCTAAAAGTAAGCTGGGTATTAACATTGAGAATCGATTTGAGCCGGAATACATCTCCATTCGAGGGAAGGGCGATGTGATTAAGGCTTTGAAGAAAGAAGCCAAGGATGCGAACCAAATCTATCTGGCAACTGACCCTGATCGGGAAGGTGAAGCCATTTCCTGGCATATTGCTTATCTCTTAGGTATTGATGAGCTCGAAGAATGTCGAATCGAATTTAATGAGATTACAAAAGGAACTATTCAGAACGCAGTAAAAAATCCGAGGCCTATTGACCAGAAGCTGGTAGATGCACAGCAGGCCAGACGGGTATTAGACCGTTTGGTTGGATATAAAATCAGTCCCCTTCTTTGGAGAAAAGTGCGTAGAGGATTATCAGCCGGAAGAGTCCAATCTGCAGCTTTAAAGATTATTTGCGACAGAGAAAAAGCGATTCGAGACTTTATCCCTAGAGAATACTGGGTAATTACTGCTCTCCTGGAAAAAGACGGAAAGGATAATGATAAGGAAAGTAAGAGAAGACAGTTTGCCGCCAAGCTTATTGAGTATAAAGGAAAGAAGCTGTCTATTGATAATAAGCAGGAGACCGATAAGATTTTATCTGCTTTAAAGCTTAATAATTTTGCGGTAAAAAACCTGGAAGAAAAAGAACGAATTAAGAAGCCCTTTCCTCCTTTTACTACCAGTACACTTCAACAGGAGGCATCGAATAAACTGGGTTTCTTTACCAAAAAAACAATGTTTATAGCTCAACAGCTTTATGAAGGGATTGAAATCAAAGGGCATGGTACAATAGGACTGGTTACTCATATAAGGACTGATTCAGTCAGGGTTTCTGAAAGTGCCCAGACTGCTGCAGTTAAATATATCACTGACCAGTATTCCAAGGAGTATTTAGGAAATCACGTTTACTCCAACAAAAAGAAGGACGTTCAGGATGCTCACGAATCCATTCGCCCCAGCAACCTGGAACTGCATCCTGACCAAATCAAGGGATCTCTGACGAAAGACCAATATGGTCTCTATAAATTGATCTGGTCTCGTTTCCTTGCCAGTCGGATGGCTTCGGCCGTCTTTAACAGCACCTCTGTGGATATAATCAATGGCGATTATACTTTCAGGGTAACAGGGAGCCGTTTAAAATTTGATGGCTATTTAAAGATCTATAACAATGCAAATGAAGACGATGAGGATAAGAGCCTCCCAACATTAGAAGCTGGAGAAAAGCTGATCACCGTTGATGTAAATGGAGATCAAAACTTTACCCAACCACCTTCTCGCTTTACCGAGGCAGGGCTGGTTCGGGATTTGGAAGAGAAGAACATCGGCCGCCCCAGTACCTACGCACCTATTATTGCTACACTTATTGAGAGAAAGTATATCCTTAGAGAAAAAAGAATTCTTGTACCTACTGATTTGGGCTTTGTGGTTACCGAATTGATGGAAAAATATTTCCCGGAAATCGTAGATGCAGGCTTCACTGCCGAGATGGAAGACAAACTGGATATGGTAGAAATCGAGAATGTGGATTGGAAGGACATAATCAGCGATTTTTATGGTACACTTGAGGAAGAACTTGAGGTTGCAGACCGTGATATGGAGAAAATTAAGATTGAGGATGAGGTGACGGATGAGGTCTGTGAATTTTGTGGGAAACCTATGGTGGTTAAACATGGCCGTTTTGGAGAATTTTTAGCTTGCAGCGGCTATCCTGACTGTAAAAATACGAAAACAAAGGTTCAGAAAATTGATGTAAAATGTCCCAAATGTGGTAAGGACATTGTGGCTCGAAAAAGTAAGACCGGTAAGCTCTTCTTTGGATGCAGTGGTTATCCGGCCTGTACACAGATGTACTGGAATAAGCCGGTAGAAAAAGAATGCCCTGAATGTGGAGCTCTTCTCATGGAAAAGAAGACAAAGAATACTAAATATGTCTGTTCTAATACAGAGTGCGGATATAAAGAATAGGAGGAAATGATGGTAGATTTTCAAGCGACAACAATTGTTGCGGTGAAACGGGATAACGGCGATGTATGCATTGGCGGTGACGGTCAGGTTACTATGGGTCAAACCGCAATTATGAAACATTCAGCAAAAAAAGTACGAAAAATCTATAAAAATTCTGTCATTACAGGTTTTGCAGGCTCTGTGGCCGATGCATTTACTTTAACAGAGAAATTTGAAAAAAAATTAGAAGAGCACTCAGGTAATTTAAAAAGAGCAGCAGTAGCCTTAGCGCAAAATTGGCGATCTGATCGTGCTATGCGTAATTTGGATGCTCTTATGTTGGCAGTAGATAAGGAAAGTATTCTTCTGATCTCAGGAAATGGTGAAGTAATTGAACCGGACGAAAATTTTGTTGCCATCGGATCCGGTGGTAATTATGCTCATGCTGCAGCCTATGCTCTTTATAAACATACGGATATGAGTGCAGAGGAAATTGTTCGGGAGGCCCTTGCGATTGCCTCCTCAATTTGTGTTTACACAAACGAACACATCAGTATCGAAAAACTATAGAAAGTGTGGGGTATACCGCTTTTAAGGAGGGATAAAATTGAGTAAGCTATATTCTATGACACCCAAGGAAATAGTCCAGGAATTGGATAAATATATTATCGGACAGGACAGCGCCAAAAAATCCGTAGCTATCGCTCTTAGGAATCGCTATCGAAGGAGCAAGCTGCCTGATGAAATGCGAGAAGAAGTTACACCGAAGAATATCTTAATGATGGGTCCCACCGGTGTAGGAAAGACAGAGATTGCAAGAAGACTCTCCAAGCTGATGGATGCCCCATTTGTTAAAGTTGAGGCCACCAAATTTACAGAAGTAGGCTATGTAGGCAGAGACGTGGATTCGATGATTCGGGATTTGGTAGAGGCTTCGATTCGTATAACAAAGCAAAATCGTCTTCAGGAAAAATATTCTATAGCCGATGAAATCACAGAGGAGAAAATTATCGAAGCCATCATACCCGGTAAGAAAAAACCATCTTCAGGGGGGGGCGGTGTACGTGGTCCTTTTGATTTCATCCTTGGAGGAGGTTTTCAGGCAAACCAGCAGCAAAACCAATCCAAAGCAAACGAAGCGGAGGAAGACAAAGGGGAATTGGAGTTGGCCAGAGAGCAGGTGCGTCAGCAGTTGCGAGACGGGTTGCTGGAAGAACAATTTATTGAGATCGATATCGTTGATAACCCGGTAGGAAATCAATTGGACATGGGCAATGAAGATATGAGCATTGCTATCGGCAATATTTTTGGCAATATGATGCCACAAAAGAAGAAAAAGAAGAAAGTCAGGGTCAAGGATGCCAGGAAGATTTTACGAGAACAGGAAGCCCAAAATCTGATTGATATGGATCAGGTAATTAGTGAAGCTCTAGAGAATGCAGAACAAAACGGCATTATATTTATTGATGAAATAGATAAGATTGCTTCTACCTCGGGATATAAGTCGGGACCGGATATATCAAGGGAGGGTGTTCAACGAGATATACTCCCAATAGTAGAGGGAAGTGTGGTAAAGACCAAGCATGGACCTGTCAAAACCGACTATATCCTTTTTATCGGTGCCGGAGCCTTTCATACAGCGAAGCCGACGGATTTGATTCCTGAGCTGCAAGGAAGATTTCCAATTCGGGTTGAATTGGAAAACTTAACGAAAGAAGCGTTTGTTAAAATATTAACCGTACCGGAAAATGCTTTGATTAAACAACATAAAATGCTTTTGGAAACTGAGGGAATCAAAGTCGATTTTACGGATGCAGCTATAGAAGAGATTGCTACAATGGCTTATCTTACGAACGAACAAACAGAAAATATAGGGGCCAGAAGGCTTTACACCATTATGGAAAAACTGCTGGAAGATATCTCCTATAACATTCCTGACATGGAAGAAGAAGAGATTATAATCGATGAAGGATACGTAAAAGAAAAATTCATAGATAGGGTTCATGCCGACGATATTGATCGATTTATTCTATAAATAGGAGAAATAACATTAAATTAATTAAATTTTTAGAAATATCAAAAATTTATGTATCATCTTGTAAAATAATAAGATATAATAAGAACATAAATTTTAATAAGTTGGAGGTTGTATGGGATGTCAAAGGAATTGCTAAATAGAATCAGGAAACTAAATTGGGTACTACAGGAAAGCACCTCCGGAGTCTTTTCCTTTAATGATTTATGTTCTATCTTGAGTGACTTGATGGATTCCAATGTATATATTGTAAATAAACGAGGGAAAGTTATCGCAGTCCACTATAAGATACGATCGGATAGCTCCGCTATTACGGATCCGGAAACTGGTATCGAGAAATTTCCTCAGGAATATAATGAAGCATTGCTGAATGTTAAAGAAACTCGAATGAACTTGACCGATGAGGAAGCTTTGGAAATTTTTAAATATGATTATGATACCTATGATAAAATGCATATCATCATTCCGATCCATTGTGGAGGGTTAAGGCTCGGTACTTTGATTGCAGCAAGATATCATCCTTACTATTCAGATGAAGATGTGATCTTGGGTGAATATGGGGCTACGGTTGTAGGTTTGGAAATTCAGAGAAGAAAAACTATTGAAATGGAAGATGAAGAAAGAAAAAGACAGGTTGTTCAAATGGCAGTCGGTACATTATCCTATTCAGAGGTTGAGGCTGTTCGACAAATTTTTAACGAACTAAAAGGATCAGAGGGTCTTCTTGTAGCCAGTAAAATTGCTGACCGATCAGGCATTACCAGATCTGTCATCGTCAATGCTCTGCGGAAATTGGAAAGTGCCGGTGTAATCGAGACAAGATCCCTAGGTATGAAGGGAACTCATATTAAAATACTAAATGATAAGTTTACCGGCGAGCTTACAAAATTAAATGACTAAATGCACCAATTACCTCCGTCAATCATAAAATAGATCACGGGGGTATTTTTATGAGTAAACGGGAGCGGCGGGGACAAGGAGAAAAAGGAAAGTGGTTTTTCCTATTGGTTGTATTGCTGGTGCTTATGGGCTACGGTTTCTTTTACATGGAACAGGTGGTAAAACCTGCCATTGCTTCTGTAGGAGAAGTAAAAGCAAAATCCATGATTATTCAGACCATCAATGAAGTGGTTCGTATTAAGTTCCTGGAAGATATTAACTCTGCTAATCTCTTGGATATCATAACCGATGAGAATGGCAAAATTGCTATGGTAAAGGCAGATTCCGTTGCAATGACAGAGCTTTCCTATGATCTGGCGGCCCGGATTCAAAAAGAAATAAAGGAAATCCGGGAAGAAAGAGTATTGGTCCCCTTGGGCACGATTCTGGGCAATCAGATCTTATCCCAGACAGGACCAAGAGTCAGGCTGAAAGTACTACCAATTGGAACCAGCAAAGTGAGTTTCAATACAGAATTTGAAGAGGCCGGAATCAATCAGACCAAATATAAAATTTATTTGAAAGTAGAAAGCCAGGCAAGGGTCTTGGTTCCTTTTTCTTCTAATGATATTGAGCTTGAAACAGTACTTTTAGTAGCAGAGACGATAATTATCGGAGATGTTCCTCAAACATATATTCGTGTCCCTGCAGAGGAGATGATGGATGCCTGGAACAATTCGTGATATACTATACTTATGGTACGATTTAAAGAAAACAATGAAATTATCCGAGAGGAAACATACAGAGCAATTTTAGTCGGTTTGAAAATTGACGAGGATCTTTCCTACTATATGGAAGAACTGCGAGGTTTGGCAGAAGCTGCCGGTATTGAAGTCCTTGGTGAAATGGTCCAAATGGTGGAAAAGCCTAATCCTGCCACATTTATAGGCACGGGAAAGGTAAATGAACTGGCAGAGATGTGTGTAAACATGGAAGTCGATACACTGGTCTTCAACAATGAGCTTACCGGCGTACAAATCCGTAATTTGGAGGATAGGCTTAGAGTCCGTATTTTGGACCGTACTATCTTGATTTTAGATATCTTCGCAGCTCGGGCAGTTTCCAAAGAAGGCAAGCTTCAGGTAGAGCAGGCCCAATTAGAATATCGACTACCAAGACTGACAGGTTTTGGTAAATCGTTGTCTAGGCTCGGAGGGGGTATCGGGACCAGAGGCCCCGGTGAAACCAAATTAGAAACAGATCGTCGTCATATTAAACGACGGATTAAGGATATAAAAAAAGAAATGGAAGCCGTTCGAAGCCATCGCCGTACCCAAAGGTCCCAAAGGGAGCGTTCCGGCATTCCCCTTGTAGCTCTTGTAGGCTACACCAATTCAGGCAAATCGGCGGTGATGAATCGGTTTCTTTTTAAAGCTTTTAAAGAGGGTAAGGCAGTGACGGAAAAGGACATGCCTTTTGCCACCTTGGATACTTATCACAGGCATATAAAATTGGATTCTAACCATGAGTTTATCCTTATCGACACGGTGGGTTTTGTAAGCAACCTTCCCCATTCCCTGGTCAGGGCATTCAAGGCTACTCTTGAAGAAGTAAACTATGCGGATTTATTGCTGCATATCGTAGATGCATCTTATC
The DNA here is from genome assembly GCA_028680875.1 of Eubacteriales bacterium. Taxonomy (GTDB): domain Bacteria; phylum Bacillota; class Clostridia; order Peptostreptococcales; family Anaerovoracaceae; genus JAQUJQ01. The sequence goes on along the minus strand of JAQUJQ010000017.1, from coordinate 8,799 downwards.
CCAACAGCGAATTTCATATTTGGGTAACAGACCATGTTCTATCTGAAATCGGAGCCGGCAATAAAGAAAAGATTATTGTTTATAATAAGATCGATCTCTTGAAAGAGAAAGACCGGACTCCTTTTGAAGGGAAGAATAATATTTGCATTTCTGCAAAATATGGAGAAAATATGGATCTCTTGATAAAAATGATCAGTGACCGTCTTTACGGGAACCGTATAAGGACATTTCTGACTATCCCTTATGAACGTGGCGATATTATCTCGGATCTGCGAAACAAGTACAAAGTAGATAATACCGAGTATAGAGAAGAAGGGGCTTATTTAGAAGTCGAACTTCCCCCGGAAGACTATAAAAGATTGGAAAAATTTCGAGTTTGATAAAGGGAATCACAAGGAATTACCATGTTATTATATCTTACAATTTTAAAAGAATCTTCTATTGAGCAAATTATAGAAAGATCAAGGTTTATTGCTCACGCCAGGCCTGTGGAAACCAAGAGTGAGGCCGATGCGTTCTTTGAGGAAATTCGTACCAGGTATCGGAGTGCAACCCATAATGTCCCTGCCTATGTGATTGGAGATCATTACCAGTTTCAATGGGCCAGTGACGATGGTGAACCGCAAGGTACTTCGGGTGCTCCTATGGTACATATGATGGTAGAAGAGAAAATCACCAATGTGGCTATCATCGTCACCCGTTACTTTGGCGGTATAAAATTAGGTACAGGCGGGTTGGTGCGGGCTTATACAAGTTCTGCAAAATTGGCACTGGAAGAGGCGATAATATGTCAGGTACATGATCAAAATCTCCTCTCTGTCAAACTCGACTATAAATACCATGGGAAGCTGCAAAACCTGGCTGAAAATGGCGAATTTCGCATAAATAACACCATCTATGAAGACATGGTTACCGTAGAATTGGCAATGGCACCGGAGAAAACCCAAGAAATCAGGGGCCTATTAGCTAACTTGACAGGAGGTCAATATCAGGAGTTAAATCTTCGTCAAGAACGTATAAAAATAATTTAAATTACCGTTGACTTTAAAAACAGGTTATGCTAAGATAAAAAACGGCTCACAACAAAGCATTCCAAGGTAGCTCAACGGTAGAGCACTCGGCTGTTAACCGATAGGTTGTGGGTTCGAGCCCCACCCTTGGAGCCATTATCATATAAAGGTGGCAAGGAACCTAACAAAAGGTTAATAATAATAAATACGGAAAATGGTTGAAAATAATATTGACACCTTGGTACAAATAAGATATAGTAAATAACTGTGTCAAACAGTATAAAAAGAAACAAGGGCGCATAGCTCAGCTGGGAGAGCACCTGCCTTACAAGCAGGGGGTCATAGGTTCGATCCCTATTGCGCCCACCATATTGGCCTGGTAGTTCAGTTGGTTAGAATGCCAGCCTGTCACGCTGGAGGTCGTCGGTTCGAGCCCGATCCAGGTCGCCACTTGTTTAGCCGGGGAAAGATAAAGCGGGCTGGTGTGGCTCAACGGAAGAGCAGCTGATTTGTAATCAGCAGGTTGGGGGTTCGATTCCCTCCACCAGCTCCATAACAAAATAAGGAAGGGAATCGAACCCGAAAGGGCTCGAGCGTTTTGAAAAAGTCCGGTGGACTTTTGAAAAGCGAGAGGTCCAAGCCGACTGAAAGAGGAGGCGTAGGACGGCGAATGCGGAGCAGGTGCGAATTCCCTCCACCAGCTCCATAACAAAATAAGGAAGGGAATCGAACCCGAAAGGGCTCGAGCGTTTTGAAAAAGTCCGGTGGACTTTTGAAAAGCGAGAGGTCCAAGCCGACTGAAAGAGGAGGCGTAGGACGGCGAATGCGGAGCAGGTGCGAATTCCCTCCACCAGCTCCAGAAAAGAACCGCCAACCTGAGAGGGTTGACAGGTTCGGGAGTTCCGCCTAGATAATTAAATATTCGGAGGGATGCCCGAGTGGCTAAAGGGGGCGGACTGTAAATCCGTTAGCGAAGCTTTCGATGGTTCGAATCCATCTCCCTCCACCAATCAAACATGCGGAAGTGGCTCAGGGGTAGAGCATCGCCTTGCCAAGGCGAGGGTCGCGAGTTCGAATCTCGTCTTCCGCTCCAATTTTTCGCAGATTTTGCGGATGTAGTTCAATGGTAGAACTTCAGCCTTCCAAGCTGATAGCGTGAGTTCGATTCTCATCATCCGCTCCATAATACGGGCTCATAGCTCAGTTGGATAGAGCAACGGCCTTCTAAGCCGTGTGTCCGGGGTTCGAATCCCTGTGGGCTCGCCATTTTTGTGGGGTATAGCCAAGCCGGTAAGGCAACGGACTTTGACTCCGTCATCCGTAGGTTCGAGTCCTGCTACCCCAGCCATATGACCCATTAGCTCAGTCGGCAGAGCACTTGACTTTTAATCAAGGTGTCCCGCGTTCGAATCGCGGATGGGTCACCATTAATATAAAAAAGGGCAATACTCACATAGGGAGAGGTGTCCGAGCGGTTTAAGGAGCTGGTCTTGAAAACCAGTGACTCCGAAAGGGGCCGTGGGTTCGAATCCCACCCTCTCCGCCAGGGATACCTTATAAAGCAGGATGGGAACCAACAAAACGTTTTAATTAAGTTTGGAGAAGTACTCAAGCTGGCTCAAGAGGACGGTTTGCTAAACCGTTAGGCTGGGTAACCGGTGCATGGGTTCGAATCCCATCTTCTCCGCCACGTGCAGGGGTATAGCTCAGTTGGTAGAGCAGTGGTCTCCAAAACCACGTGCCGAGGGTTCGAATCCTTCTGCCCCTGCCAATTGTACTATGGCCAACGGGGTGTAGCGCAGTTTGGCAGCGCATCTGGTTTGGGACCAGAGGGTCGCAGGTTCAAATCCTGTCACCCCGACCATATGTTCCAAACGTTACCATAAGGGCCATTAGCTCAGTAGGTCAGAGCATCCGGCTCATAACCGGCAGGTCCGGGGTTCAAGTCCCTGATGGCCCACCAATACAACTAAACAGTTGACGTGCCCAGATAGCTCAGTCGGTAGAGCAGTAGACTGAAAATCTACGTGTCCTTGGTTCGATTCCGAGTCTGGGCACCACGTTAAAATAGACTCTTGCTGGCTTATGCCCGAGGGTTTATTTTTTTATACATTATGGTATAATTAGGGGTATCGTAGGAGGTATTTCGATGTACCGAAAAAAGGATTTACAAAAATATGCGGAATTGATTGTTAAGGTAGGGGTCAATCTGCAACAAAATCAAATTATGGTTCTGCATTGTTCTACTGAAAACAGCGAATTCGGTAATTTGGTGATGGAAGAAGCCTTTAAGGCCGGAGCCAAAGATGTGGTACGGATTTATGATGATGAAAGAGCCCAACGTCTCCGTTACCATTATGCAACAGTGGAAACTCTCAAGGATATCCCACATTGGCAAGTGGATTTATGGGTTTCCAACGCAAAAAAGGGAGCTTGTTTCGTCTGGCTTGAAAGCGACAATCCTGATGCATTTCTTGGTTTGGACGGAAAGAAGATCAGTGAAGGACGGAAAGCATGGCTCCATGCCAGGAAGGAATTTAATGAGATCATCGACAGAGGAGAAAATCAGTGGACTATTATTGCCATTCCTTCTAAAGGCTGGGCAAAGAAGTTATTTCCCCATGAAACAGAACAAAATGGGATGAGAAAATTATGGGATTCCATATTTCATTGCATACGGATTGACACTCCGGATCCGGTTAAAGCATGGGAGATACATACGGAAACAATTCGGGAAAGATGTAATTGGTTAAATGAAATTGATTTCCGAACCTTTCATATTACCAATGCATCAGGAACGGATCTCATTGTGGAAATGGCAGAAGATAATTTGTTTTGCGGAGGTGCGGATGTGACTGTTTCCGGTGTAGCTTATCAGGCTAATATGCCTACGGAGGAAGTATTTTCAATGCCTCATAGCAGCCGGGTAAACGGCCGTGTCATCAGTTCCATGCCCCTTAATTACCAGGGTGTACTTATAGATAACTTTACGTTGACTTTTCATGACGGCAAGGTTGTTGAACACAGTGCCGAAAAAGGAATGGATGCACTGACCGCACTGCTTAATATTGACGATGGCAGCCGGCGGTTGGGTGAAATCGCATTGGTACCTTACACCTCTCCGATACGGGAGACAGGGATCCTTTTTTTCAACACCTTATTTGATGAAAACGCATCCTGCCATTTGGCTTTGGGCAGTGCTTATCCATCCAATATGAAAGGGTGCCTTTCTATGACTATGGAGGAAAGAAAAGCAAAGGGATACAATGATTCTGTAAGTCATATTGACTTCATGTTTGGGACGGCGGATTTAAAGATTATGGGCATTACCCGGGAGGGCAAAGAAGTTCCGGTTTTTTCTGATGGAAACTGGGCATAGATGAGCATAGAGAAGTAGGAAAGGGTGTGAACCATGGCACAGTTATATTATAGATACAGTACCATGAATGCGGGCAAATCCATTGAGTTGATAAAAGTGGCTTATAACTACGAGGAACGCGGGAAGAGGGTACTGGTACTGGTTCCGGGCGTCGATGACCGTTTCGGAAAGGGTGTGGTGGCATCCAGAATCGGTATCAGCCGTGAGGCAGAAACTGTAAATCAAGATACAAATCTGTTAAAGCTTTTTATGGATGAAAACGAAAAGGGTAAAATTGATTGTGTTCTTGTAGACGAGTGTCAATTTCTATTAAAGCATCATGTTCAAGAACTGGTGGAGATTGTTGACAGCTATGATACTCCGGTGTTAACCTATGGTCTTAAAAACGACTTTCAAAATGAACTGTTCGAAGGTTCTTATTATATGTTAATTTATGCTGATAAGATTGAGGAAATCAAGACAATATGCTGGTGCGGAAGAAAGGCCACTATGGTAGCCCGGGTTATAGATGGTAAAATTGTTAAAACCGGTGATCAGATTGTTATCGGCGGTAATGATATGTACGTCTCTCTTTGTCGTAAGCACTATAATGATGGGCGTCTTGGTGAGTAGGGGGTTGTATTGAAGAAAGAAACAGAAAAACCGAAGATTTTACTTCACAGCTGCTGCGGCCCATGTAGCACGGCTGTGGTGGAACGATTAATAGAAGATTATCAAGTCACTATATTCTTCTACAATCCAAATATAACGGATCGTGAGGAATACGAGAAACGGAAGGATGCCCAAATACGGTTTTTGCATCAGTATAATCTTAATCGGAAAGAGATTGAAGCCATTAGGTTGATAGAAGGAGATTATTATCCAAAATCTTTTTATCAAGCAGTAAAAAATTTGGAAGAAATTCCGGAAGGAGGAGCCCGTTGTACCGCTTGTTTTAGCTTACGGTTGAACCGAACGGCTGAAGAGGCTAAAGATCGAGGCTTTCTATGGTTTGGAACTACTTTGTCGGTTAGCCCTCATAAAAACCACTCTGTAATTACCAAAATCGGATTAGAGTTGGCGAATGAAAAGGGGCTGAATTATTTGGAAGATGACTTTAAAAAGAAAGCCGGCTTCCAACGATCAATAGAATTATCAAGAAAATATGGACTCTATCGGCAAAATTATTGCGGATGTGAGTTTTCAAATAGAGAAAGAGGTATAAAATGGCAGGTAAATTAGTACTTCCTTTAGGGTATGAACCGGTTTTAGATTTAATGGAAACCCAGAGAGCAATAAAAAAAATAAAGGATTTTTTTCAGCAAGAATTGGCCTACGGCTTACAGTTACGAAGGGTATCAGCTCCTATGTTTGTGGATCCGGATAAAGGCTTGAATGACAACCTAACCGGAGTGGAACGAACAGTATCTTTTACTATTAAAGATATGAATGAAAAACGAGCGGAAGTACCGCAATCCCTTGCCAAATGGAAGAGAGTGGCTTTAGCTCGTTATGAAATTCAGCCGGGAAAAGGTCTTTATACGGATATGAATGCCCTTCGTCGAGATGAAGATTTGGACAATCTTCACTCCGTTTATGTGGATCAATGGGATTGGGAGAAAGTAATCAACAAGGAAGACCGTAATGAAGAATATTTAAAAGAAACAGTTGAGACTATTTACATTGCCGTTAAAAATTTAGGAGACTATGTAAATAGACTGTATCGGGATATAAGGACAGAACTTCCCAATGAAATATACTTTATTACCGGTCAGGAACTGGAGGACCGGTATCCCAACCTGAATCCCAAAGAAAGAGAGGATGCGATTGCAAAGGAAGAGAGAGCAGTCTTTATTATGAAAATAGGGGATACGCTTACTTCCGGTGAAAAGCATGACGGAAGAGCGCCTGATTATGATGATTGGACACTAAACGGCGACATAATACTATGGAATGATGTGCTGGAATGTGCATTTGAAATTAGCTCCATGGGAATTCGCGTGGATGAGGAAGCCTTAGAACGACAGCTTAAGTTGGCAAATGCAGAAGAACGGAAAAAGTTGGAATTTCATCAAGCAATTTTAAACAAAGAGTTACCCTATAGTATTGGCGGTGGAATCGGACAATCCAGACTCTGTATGTATTTCTTGAGAAAAGCTCATATTGGAGAGGTCCAGGCAGCTATGTGGCCGGATAAAATGATTCAAGTGTGCAGAGAGAATAAGATTTATTTGCTGTAATAATATGGAGGAATCATGAAGTATGTAAATGTTATAATTGATAATAGTAGTGATCATACAGACTTCCTCTATACCTATGGTACGGAAATTCCGGGTTTAATGCCCGGTGATAAGGTGATAGTCCCCTTTGCTCGGGGAAATAAATTACGAGATGCTTATGTCCATTCCATTATAGACACACCCGAAAAGAAGATAAAAAGATTAAAATATGTAGTAGAGAAGGATCCGGAGATTTCTCTATCTCCTTATACAATAGATGTGTGTTGTTGGATGCGTGAACGGTACTTTTGCAGATATATTGATGCCATTAAATGTTTTACACCATCGGGAACTGCACCCAAGCGACGGAAAACCAAACCACTTTTTCAGGATATTTCTCAGGAAAAAAAAGTCCCCCCGGTATTAACCGGGGAACAGACTATGGCCTTAGAGCGAATCTTACCTTCCATAGAGAGAAATTCTCATCGTGTCTTTCTGATTCATGGGGTTACAAGCAGTGGAAAGACAGAGGTTTACATGAGGGTGGTTGAGGAATGCATTTCCAGAAATAAGGCCGCCATCATGCTGGTACCGGAAATTTCGCTTACTACTCAGACCATTCGGCGTTTTATTGGTCGTTTTGGAGCAGATAGCATTGCGGTGCTTCATAGTAAACTTTCTGCAGGAGAACGCTACGATCAATGGATGCGTATAAAAAAGGGACAGGTTAAAATAGTAATCGGAGCTCGATCTGCTATTTTTGCACCTTTTGAGAAAATTGGTGCTATTATTTTGGATGAGGAGCATGAAACAACCTATAAGTCTGATATGACACCAAAATACGATACAATGGAAGTGGCAATTCAACTGGGACGTCTTCACAACGGGGTAGTTGTTTTGGGGAGCGCCACTCCATCACTATCTACCACCTACCGGGCGGAAATCGGAGAATATGAACGTATTCGTTTGACAAAACGATACAATGAGGCTCCATTACCCAGGGTGGAAATTGTGGATATGAGAGAGGAGTTAAAGCAGGGAAACAAGAGCATATTTAGTTTAGAGCTCTTTAGAAAAATTAATCAATGTCTTGAGCAAAATCAACAGATTATCTTGTTTCTGAATCGACGCGGGTACTCTTCCTTCCTTTCCTGCAGAAGTTGTGGGTATGTAATGCGTTGTAAGGATTGCAATATTTCGCTGACCTATCACAAGGCGGAGAACAAAGGAATCTGCCACTATTGTGGCCACAGGGAGGATGTTCCTACCATCTGCCCTGACTGCGGAAGCAAATATATAAAACATTTTGGCACAGGCACAGAAAAAGTAGAAGAAATGGCTGCCGAAGCTTTTCCTCAGGCCGTAATCGATCGATTGGATATGGATACGACTAAACGCAAGGGAAGCATTGATAGGATTCTTTCTCGTTTTGCCAAAGGAAAGACAGACATACTCATCGGAACTCAGTTAGTTGCAAAAGGATTGGATTTCGCAAATGTGGGTCTGGTAGGCATCGTATCTGCCGATATATCACTGAATATCCCCGATTATCGGTCACCGGAGCGCACGTTCCAGTTAATCACACAGGCTTCCGGAAGAGCCGGCCGGGGAGATTTACAGGGGAACGTCATAATACAAACTTACGGCCCGGAGCATTATGCAATACAGGCTGCGGCAAATCAGGATTATCCTTTCTTTTATGAGACGGAAATCCACATGCGTAAGCAAATTGGCTATCCTCCTTACAGCGACCTGATTCAGCTGGTATTATCCGCAACCAATGAGGAGGAGGCCCGATCCGGAGCAGAAAAAGTTAAGGATGCATTTTTACGGCGTGTAGGCAGAAACCATGGAGTTAATGTACTAGGGCCAAGACCGGCTCCGATGAGCAAGATCAATAATCTTTACCGCTTTCAGATTCTGGTTAAATGTTTGCCGGAACACTGGGAAACCTATCAACAAGCACTTTTTGCAGTTAAAAAAAAGGTGCTGGCGGAAAAAGAAAAAGAATGGTTTTTTTCCATTGATGTGAACCCATATGGATTTTTATAAAAAGGAGTAAGATAATGGCGTTAAGAAATATTATAACAAAAGAAAATGATATACTGGGAAAACGGGCAAAAGAGGTGACGGAGGTTAATGATCGAATACTCATGATTCTGGATGACATGCTGGAAACTATGCGGGTATTTAACGGCTTGGGAATTGCAGC
>JAQUJQ010000197.1 GCA_028680875.1 Eubacteriales bacterium | reverse complement strand
AAATACATATCAGACAGCTTCGAAGAAAAATACAATGAATTGCTGGCCGAGGGCGATGGTTTTGAAGAAGACCGGGATGCTTACCTGGAAGACAACGTTTTCTTTGTTGCCCCCAGTGCCCGCTGGGGATTTATCAAGAAGAGTGCCAAACAAAGCACCATAGGCCAGATCATTGATGAAGCCATGATAGCCATCGAACGAGAAAATAAAAATCTAAAAGGTGTTTTACCCAAGAATTACGCCCGGCCTGAGCTGGATAAAACCAAGCTGGGTGAATTGATTGACTTATTCTCATTTAATCTAGGCAGCAAAGCCGCCCGAGCGCAGGATATCTTAGGCAGGGTCTATGAATACTTCCTGGGCAAATTCGGTTCTAGTGAAGGTGAGTTTTATACCCCGCCCACGATTGTCAAAATCCTGGTGGGAATGATTGAACCCTACAAAGGCAGAGTTTATGACCCATGCTGCGGTTCCGGCGGTATGTTTGTCCAATCGCAAAGATTCGTTGAAGAGCATCAGGGACGCACAGATGATATACATATTTTCGGGCAGGAATTTACGGCTACCACCTGGAGGCTTTGCAAAATGAACCTGGCTATCCGTGGCATCGACGGCAACCTGGGCGAAAGAGATGCGGATACATTTGGCAATGACCTGCACAAAAACCTGCGCGCCGATTATATCTTGGCCAACCCTCCCTTCAATGTTAGCGATTATACCTTAATACAGGATGATGTCCGCTGGAAATATGGCATCCCACCCCAGAACAATGCCAACTATGCCTGGATAGAGCATATAATCAGCAAGTTATCTCCTAATGGCATTGCCGGCTTCGTAATGGCGAATGGCTCCATGAGCACCTCCACCAAAGCTGAAGCAGAAATCAGGAAAAACATTATTGAAGCAGGACTGGTAGACTGTATCGTAACCATGCCTCCTAATCTGTTTTATAATGTCACTATCCCGGTCTGCCTCTGGTTTGTTTCTAAAAAGAGAGAAAACCGCAAGGATAGAATACTGTTTATTGATGCACGTAAGATGGGAACCATGGTGACTCGTAAACATAGAGAACTATCTGATGAGGAAATAAAGCAGATATACGATACATATCACAACTGGCGCGATTCTTTTTCCAATAAATCATTATTAGTAGCAGAAAGCGCCCAGGTATATAGCCTAAATGAAACAGCTCACCCAATACTTGAAGGTTACGAAGATATTCAGGGCTTCTGCAAATCAGCCCACATTGAAGAGGTCAGGGAACATGAGTATATTTTAACCCCTGGGAGATACGTAGGTATTGAAGAAGTGGAAGATGATGGCGAACCATTCGATGAAAAAATGACCCGGCTCACAACAGAGCTGGCTGAGATGTTTGCCAAATCCCACAAGTTGGAGGATGAGATCAAACAACGTTTGGGAGCGATTGGGTATGAGTTCTAGTGATAATCAAATGCTTATGTATATGACAGAAGATGGAGTAACGAGGATAGAAGTATATTTACAAAATGACACAGTTTGGTTAAATCAAAACCAGTTGGCAGAGTTATTCCAGCGAGATAGAAGTGTTATCTCCAAACATATAAAAAATGTTTTCGTTGAAAAAGAAGTAGATGAGAAAAGCAATGTGCATTATTTGCACATTGCAAATTCTGATAAACCGGTAGCTTCCCGCCTATCTGGAATTTGCGGAGTTGCAGGCAATAAGGCAAAAGCCTATGTATATGAATGACTGGGTGGAAAAATTAGATGATTTTATAAAGATGAATGGCAGTGAACTCTTACAAAATGCAGGCAAAATAAGCCATGAAGAAGCAAAAGTAAAGGCTGAACTTGAATATGAAAAATATAAAGAGCTAAGGAAAAATGAGCTGTCTCAAGTAGAGCGGGACTTTTTAGAGAGCATCAAAACGGCTCAGAAAATGCTGGAGGAGAAGAGGTGAGGGTAATGAGGCCAGATGGGTGGAGAGAGGTCAAAATTAAAGATGTATGCAACGTAAGGCGTGGTTCATCACCAAGACCTATACAGGAATTTCTATCTAATACAGGAATGCCATGGGTGAAAATTGCAGATGCAACGGCTGACAGCACAAGATATATTTCAAAAACTAAAGAATTTATAAAAATGGAAGGTGTCTCTAAAAGTGTGATCGTTACAGACGGAACATTAATTATTTCTAATAGCGGAACAGCTGGATTGCCTAAATTTATGAAAATAACAGCTTGCGTACATGACGGTTGGTTAGTTTTAACTAAGCTTAAAGATATAATACCCAATTTCCTATATTACCAAATTGTATTTATTAGAAACATTTTACTTCACAATGCTAATGACAGCGTAATGAAAAACTTAACAATCGATATGATTAATGATTTTACAATTTCACTACCGGTTTTAGATGAGCAAAAGGCCATCGCAGACACCCTATCCTGTCTTGATGACAAAATAGAGCTCAACAACCGTATCAACAAAACCCTGGAAGAAATGGCTCAAGCTATTTTCAAAAGCTGGTTTGTAGACTTTGAGCCATTCCAAGATGGCGAGTTTGAGAACAGCGAGTTAGGGAGGATACCTAAGGGGTGGAGAGTTGGATCTTTGGGGGAATATGTCAAATCAATTGACAACAGAGGAAAAACACCACCTTTAGCAGAAAATACAACTGAATATCCTATTATTGATGTGAAAGCGTTATCGGGACTATCCAGAATAATAAACTATGATAATTGTACTAAGTATGTTGAAAAAGAAACTTATGATAATTGGTTTAGAAGTGGACATCCACAACCATTGGATATCCTGATATCAACTGTCGGAAGTCTTGCTGAAATGAAATTATTCTTAGGGAGTAGGGGCTGTATAGCTCAAAATGTTGTAGGCTTTAGATGTAAAAATATTTCACCACTGTATATGTATCAATATTTACAATTTATTAAGCAAGATTTAATTTCATATAATATAGGCTCTGTGCAACCAAGTATTAAAGTTACCCATATTATTAAGCAAAAAATATTAATACCAGACGATGATTCATTAAAATCCTTAGATAATATTTTGGAAGGTATAACAGAAGAAATATTTTTAAACTTTAAAGAAAATCAGACTCTTGCCATAATTCGGGATGCCCTTTTACCCAAACTTATGAGTGGTGAAATAAGAGTGCCAATAGAGGAGGGTACAATAGATGGCAAATAACTTCTGCGAGTCCCAACTGGAAGAAGCAACTCTTGAATGGTTCGAAGAACTAGGCTATGAAATAGTCTTTGCTCCTGATATTGCACCGGAAGGTGAATATCCTGAACGTGAGGATTACAGTGATGTCATTCTATCCGAAAGACTGAAAGAAGCTCTCGCCAGGATAAATCCCAAGCTGCCCAGTGATGCCATTGAGGATGCTTTCAGACAGATAATCATCCCCCAAAGCCCCAGCCTGCTCATGAATAACAAAGCCTTTCAGAAGATGATAACTGATGGTATTGATGTCCAGATCAAGCAAGCTGATGCCAGCTATAGAACCGAGAAAGCTTATGTATTTGATTATGTAAAACCGCTGAATAATGAGTTTATGGTGGCTAATCAATTCACTATTATTGAGCATGGAGTAGAAAAAAGGCCGGATGTCATCGCTTTTGTAAACGGAATACCCCTGGTAGTCATTGAGCTTAAAAGTGCCATTGATGAAAACGTAGATATTACTGATGCCTATAACCAACTGCAAACCTATAAAATG
>JAQUJQ010000196.1 GCA_028680875.1 Eubacteriales bacterium | reverse complement strand
GTGGCAGTAACATCTCTTAATGCATAGATTTTTTTATCTGCAGGGGCAATCAGAGATGTCTGGCCTATAACCGATAAACCCACATGATTTACCAAATCCAAAAATATTCTTTCATCTAAATCGGTTTTGAGTCCGGGTATGGATTCCATTTTATCTATAGTTCCTCCGGTAAAGCCCAACCCTCTGCCGGACATTTTAGCAATCGGAACTCCGCATGCTGATGCTAAAGGCCCTACAATCAAGGTGGTCTTATCTCCCACACCTCCGGTGCTGTGCTTGTCCACTTTAATTCCTTTTATACCGGATAAATCCGCCACATTACCGGAGTGGCGCATGGCATCAGTGAGAAGGTAGGTTTCTTCCCGGCTCATCTTCTGAAAATAGATAGCCATTAAAAGAGCTGCTGCTTGGTAATCAGGGATATCACCCCCGGTATAGCCCTGAACAAAAAATCCGATTTCTTCCTTGCTCAGGATGCCTCCCTCTCTCTTTTTATAAATTATATCGTACATATTCATTGGATTCTCTTTTCTAATCCTTATAATAACTGTTGTAGATAACTCCGTCCGATGGTCGGTTCTTTCACACCTAAATATTCCGCAGCTGTGGCTGCAATATTGGCAAAGGATTCTCCGGTTCCCAGATTTACACCGGCTTTTACATTTTTGCCATAGATGAGCAGAGGCACATATTCTCTGGTATGATCCCAACCTTTGTATCCCGGATCGTTTCCATGGTCAGCACAAAGAATCAGGAGATCATCATCTTTCATAACCTGCATAATTTCAGGAAGCCTTCTGTCAAATTCTTCCAGGCAGACACCATAACCCATTCCATCTCTACGATGTCCGTACAGTGAATCAAAATCCACCAGATTAGTAAAAATCAATCCTGAAAAGTCCTCGCTCAGAGCTTTTATGGTCTTATCTACTCCATCCCGGTTTCCTTCAGTATGGATCCAGGCAGAAATACCTTGGCCGTTAAAAATATCGTTGATTTTTCCCACAGCATACACTGTCTGGCCTCCTTCTTTTATATGATCCAGAAGGGTTTTGTCGGGAGGAGACACTGCATAGTCCTTCCGATCTGACGTCCGAATATATTTCCCGTCCCGAACTACAAATGGTCTGGCTATGACCCTGCCTACCGAAATGTCCCCCACAAGCATTTTTCTGGCGATTTCACACATTTCATAAAGTTTTTCCAGGGAAATCACATCCATATCTGCAGCGATCTGAAAAACGCTGTCCGCCGATGTATAGACGATGGGTTTACCTGTTGCTTTGTGTTCCGGTCCCAATTCCCTGATAATTTCCGTTCCCGAGGCGGCATAGTTTCCAAGTGTTTGTATCCCAATCGCCTCTTCGTAGGCTTTCATAAATGAATCCGGAAATCTCCGGTAGGTTTTAAAAGGTGTTTCTGTATAAAGACCTGCTATTTCCCAATGACCGGTAATGGTATCCTTTCCTTTGGACCGTTCACCCAATCTGGCATAGGACCCTAAAGGAGAAGCTACCCCTGGAAGGCACTCCATCCCATCAATATTTCCTAATCCTAATTCAATCAAATGCGGCAGATGTAAATCCTTTTTAGATTTTTTTATGCTTCGAAGGGTATTTGCTCCCTGATCACCATAATCTGCTCCATCGGGCAAAGCACCGATACCCAAACTATCTAATACAATCAAAGTAACTCTTCTCATCTGGCGACTCCTTTACAAAAGCCAGGTATTAATCGGAGCGGGCGACAGCTTAAATAATCACATGCTACCAAGCGGTATTCCACACCGTTACGTATTCCCTTTAGTCCCTTAAGATGTGCATCCGTTCCATGCAGATGACCATACACCACCAATTCCACACCGAACTCTTCAAACAGATCGGTGAATCCGGAATCCTCTAATCCTTCATTTGCCGGAGGAAAATGGATTGCTCCGATAATATGTGTTTCCCCGGCTTTTTTTGCTTCTTCCAGAGACATTCTCAAACGTACCAGCTCTCGTTGATAAATTTTCCGGTCATGGGTGGTAAATTCTATATCTCCCGGGCAAATCCATCCCCTGCTTCCACAAATGGCGTAATCTCCTGCTTTATAATAAGTGTTTTGCAGGAAATACATATTATCATAAAGCCGATTCAACTTATTGGCAGAAGTCCACCAAAGATCATGGTTGCCTTTGATCAACACTTTTTTACCCGGCAGAGCTGAAATCCAGTTAAGATCTTCTACGGCTCCTTCTTGTTTCAATGACCATGAAAGATCACCCGCAAGTATCACCACATCCTCTTCTGATACCATAGATCTCCAGTTCTTTTCCAATCGTACTGTATGGTCAATCCACTGACCTCCATAAATGTCCATAGGCTTGGCCCCATCAAAAGAAAGGTGGAGATCCGCAATGGCGTATATGTTCATATTCTATCCTCATCTTCTAACTCATCATCCGGCTCTTCTATTTCCAAAATAGCACGGCTACTGGCCTCAGACAAGCTGTCCACGGTTCTTAGCTTACTCTGAATCTTTCTGGTTCGGGTACCCACCAGTTTATCCAACTCTGCATTGGCCTGTGTTATTCTCTGTTGGGTTACCTCCAATACTTTACCGAACTTATCGAATTCTGTCTTCACTGCACCCAATACAGTCCAAACCTCACCGGAATGTTTCTGGATGGCCAAAGTTCGAAAGCCCATCTGAAGACTGTTCAATAGAGCTGCCATAGTGGTGGGGCCGGCAATATTAATTTTGTAATCCCGTTGTAAGGTTTCAACCAGTCCTCTTCGAACCACTTCCGCATACAGGCCTTCAAATGGAAGAAACATAATACCGAAATCTGTGGTTGAGGGAGGCTCTATATACTTATCATGAATGCTTTTTGCACAGATTTTAATGGTTCTTTCTAAATTAGCCACGGCAATCTCAATCTCTTCAGGTTTTCCGGATTCGTAGGCATCCACTAACCGGCTGTATGGATCTGCAGGGAACTTAGCATCGATCGGCAAATAAACTACATCCTCATCGTCACCGGGAAGCTTGATCGCATATTCGACCCTATCCCGGCTTCCTTTTTTCGTTGGGATGTTTTCCTCATATTGATCCGGCGAAAAGATCTGTTCTAAAATAGCCCCTAACTGGATTTCTCCCAAAATCCCTCTGGTTTTTACGTTGGACAATACTTTTTTAAGATCACCGACTCCAGCAGCTAAATTCTGCATTTCTCCCAAACCCTTGTATACTTGTTCCAGACGGTCACTAACCAATTTAAAGGATTGGCTGATCCGGTCTTCTAAGGTTTTTTGCAGTTTTTCATCTACAGTTTCACGCATCTGTTCCAGCTTTTTTTCATTGTCTTTTTGCATGGCTAACAGACGGTTTTCCATGGTATCATTAATGTGCTTAAGCATATCATTGACGGTTTTTTGCAAGGTGTCATTTCTTTGAGTCAATTGTTGATTCAATTCTGCCAATCTTCGATCCTGAATATCTGCAGCTTGTTTTTGGGAACTGCCTAAAATTTCTCCCAAATTCTTAAAACTGGCTTGTATGTACTGAAGGGTCTTTAGTAACTCTCCATCATCCTTTTTAATTGACACTTTTTTCTCTAGAACAATCAATCTCCAAAGCAGTATTATCAAAAAACATAAAATAAGTATACCTATGGGAATAAAAAACTTTACATCCATTATCATATCCTTCTTATTAAGACAGGGCTATCGTTCATTTTATTTAATAAAAC
>JAQUJQ010000195.1 GCA_028680875.1 Eubacteriales bacterium | reverse complement strand
TGAAGGGTGTACGCATTCCCTTTCGGAGGAAATTGAAAACATTCTAAGAGAACGGATCCTAAAAGGCGAGTACGGGATTGGAGAACGTATTAAGGAAAACCAAGTAGCCAAGGAGCTAAAGGTCAGTCGTACTCCAATTCGGGAAGCCTTTAAACAGCTGGAAAAAGAAGGCTTAATGGAAACCATCCCTAATAGAGGCTCCTTTGCTTTCGGTTTTACAAAACAGGATATACAAGATATTTATGCAGTTCGTGCTGCCGTTGAAGTGTTAGCCATGGAGTGGGCAGTTTCAAGAATTTCAGATAAAGAGATCAAAGCCCTTCAGGAAACCTTCGATTTAATGGAGTTCTATACCAGGAAAAAAGGGAATAAGAAAATGGTGGAACTTAATCGGGCTTTTCACGAAATAATTTATAATGCTACAGGTAGCCGGTTTTTGTCACAGATTCTTAAATCGTATCAGGATTACGTAGATCAAACCAGAAAGGTAACAGTCTATTATGATAAGAATCTGGGTCTGATATTAAAAGAGCATAAAGAAATATTAGAAGCTTTAAAAGAAAGAAATCAGGAAAAGGCACTTGAAAAAATATCTGTTCATTTGAACAACTCTAAAGCTCGTGCTGAAAGAGGAATAATATCCAAATAGAAAATATAACGAGGCATAAATGCAAGAAAAAAGTCGGGGACGGTCCTTTTAATTAGGGCCGTCCTTGTTAGTTTTCAATATAATACAATAAAAAAACATTTATACATGTACTTTCTTTGTACAAAAGTTGTTTTTTAAAGTCACAATGTTACCATAATAATAGAATATATAAGGCTAATAATGACGGCAAGGAGGTAGACTATGGAAATACACATAAACGGGCCTCGGCCTCAGAATGGCCGTAAGGTTATTCTTCAAGGGAACGAGGCATGTGCAAAAGGAGCAATCTATGCAGGTTGCCGTTTTTTTGCAGGATATCCGATTACACCATCAACAGAGATTATAGAACTTATGTCTTCAGAGATAGTAAATGTAGGCGGAACCTTTATTCAAATGGAAGATGAAATTGCATCAGCCTGCGCAGCCGTCGGTGCCCGTTGGGGCGGTAAAAGGGCCATGACGGCCACCTCAGGTCCCGGCTTTACCCTGATGCAGGAAACCATCGGATTTGCAGCAGTTACCGAGACCCCTGTGGTCATTGTCAATGTTCAAAGGGGAGGACCTTCTACCGGCCAGCCCACTATGTCATCCCAACAAGATATTTATCAGGTAAAATACGGGAGTCATGGGGATTATGAGATCATAGCTCTTACGCCTTCTTCTGCTCAGGAAATGTATGATTTTACAATCCGAGCTTTTGAATTATCGGAAAAATTCAGAACCCCCGTTATACTGCTAGCCGATGAAGCAGTAGGGCACTTACGGGAAAAAGTAGTAATTTATGATGGAGAAAGGAAAATCAGAGGAGGGCACCGTAATTATGTAGTTTCTCCCCAGGAAGATTTTTATATGGGGAATAACTCCTTAGTAGAAGGACAGCTGCATGATGAAGAGGGAAAGCGAATAGGGCATCTTGCCCCAAAGAGCAGCGATTTTATCAACAGCATCAATCGTAAAATCACAAATCACATTGATGAGATACATGATATAGAAACATATTTGATGGAGGATGCGGACATCGCCATTCTGGCTTATGGATCTGTTGCCAGACCGGCCCTTAATGCTGTAAAAACCGCTAAAGGGATACGAGAAGAGGCGGAGGAAAAGTGGAAGAAGCTTCGATTTTTAAAAGGGCTTTTAAAAAGTAAAGCTCTACATGAAAACCCATATAGTCACTTAAATGTTGGGTTAATAAAAGTTAACGCAGTCTGGCCTTTCCCGGATAACGAAATTCGGAGGCTGGCAGAAAAATGCAAGTATGTCTTTGTTCCCGAAATGAATATCGGCAAATACTATAAAGAGGTAGAACGTTGCTTACATCACAGTAAAGTAATATCACTTCCCAAGATAGGCGGAGAAATTCATAAACCCACAGAGATTTTGGATGCAATAGCAAAGGAGGTGGAAGAAAGTGAATAGACTGAAGGAGCGTTACCTTAGGCTGGATGCTTTACCCACTCTCTTTTGCCCTGGCTGTGGCAACGGCATTGTTCAATATGCGGCAATTGCAGCCATCGATAAAATGGGTATCCGCAATGACATTGCCTGTGTCAGCGGTATCGGCTGTTCATCGTGGATTCCTTGCTACTTAAACCTGGATGTTATGCATACTACTCACGGAAGAGCCTTGGCCTTTGCTCAGGGTTTGAAGCTGGCACGCCCTGAAAAACAGGTGCTGGTTTTTACAGGAGACGGTGATTGCCTGGCTATAGGGGGCAACCACCTTCTGCATGCATGCAAACGAAATATCGATCTTACTGTAGTGATGGTCAATAATCATATTTATGCTATGACGGGAGGGCAGAAATCCCCGGCTACGCCAAAGGGTGTCATAACTAAAACCTCTCCGGGGGGTAATTATGAAGAGCCCATAGACGGAGCTCAACTGGTTATATGCATGGGTGCAACTTATGTTGCCCGATGGACGACAGCACATCCCGTTCAATTACAAAAGAGCATAGAAGCCGGAATAAAGCATAAAGGGTTTTCTTTTATTGAGGTTATTTCCCAATGCCCGACACAAAGCGGTGTAAGTATTTATGGAGTTAAGGACCCTGCCTATATCATGAAATTTTTTAAAGAAAACAGTTATATTTACAAAGAGGGGATGGATGAGCCGAAAAATAAGATTCAGTGTGGTGTTTTAAAGCATGATAATGATCAGCCAGAATACATTGACAGGATGGAGGCCCGGTTTAAATGAAAATTAGCATTGATACAGCTTGTTGCAAGGGCTGTGGCATCTGTATCAACATTTGCCCCAAACAGGTATATGCCCGTTCCAAGATCAGGAACCGCTATGGAACTGCCATGCCTGAGCCAATAAAAGAAAATGAATGTATCGGTTGTAAATTGTGTGAGAGGTTGTGCCCGGACGGAGCAATCAATGTAGAGGAATAGGAACAGAGGTGTTAAAAGGATGAGATTGAATGTGAGATTTGCAGGAGCCGGAGGGCAGGGAGTTATATCGTCCTCGGTTTTACTTGCAAAAGCATATGGGATTGGAGAGGATTACAATGTTTCTCAGACCCAGAGTTACGGACCGGAGGCAAGAGGCGGAGCTTGTAAAGCAGAGGTAGTTGTCTCAGATGAAAACATCGATTATATGAAGGTGGATGATGTGGATGTGTTCATTGCCTACAATCAAACCGGTTATGACAAATACTGTGCCGAGTTAGATGATACTGACACAGTTCTCATTAACAGCACCCTAGTCGAGACTAAAAACTCGCAGCACTATGAGATCCCCGGTACTGCAATTGCCGAGGAAATGGGAAACCCAACAGTGGTAAATATGGTTATGTTAGGTGCATTAACGAAGCTGTTACCCAAACTCCACTACGATAAAGTAATACGGTTTATCAGGGAGGATTTTCCGGCTTCCCTTGCCACCAGTAATATTGAGGCATTTGACAGGGGATATAAATATATGGAGGAAGAATTAATAAGAAGATTAAAAACTCAATCATAAACTAATATATTGATGTTTTCAGTATTTTGTTACAGTTTGAGACCGCTCTTGCGGCGGTTGACGATATGGATATCCTTCTCAAGGAGATTCGCGATCTCTTTGCCCATAAGGGCCATGTTTTCG
>JAQUJQ010000194.1 GCA_028680875.1 Eubacteriales bacterium | reverse complement strand
TGGAAAGCGGCCATTACATGGAACAAATGTATTGGTCAGTATAGCAATTAATCGTTCTCTCGGTGAATCGATTATCCGACAACCAACGATAGCACAAGCATTACAGCCAAAACCCATACACATTGTTAAAGCCTGTTTTCCATGAGCGCAGGCTTTGCGAAAGAAGCGATCCATGTTAAATGCCACTCGCGGGAGATATCCGAAATCTTCTAAGAGCGTAAAAAGCGGAAAAAAAATTGCCATGGGAGGTAACATAACAGAAACAACCCATGCCAAGGTCTGATAGATGCCATAGAGCAAAGGATTTAACACCCATTCGTTAATCCCTAAGGCTGTCAGAGTAATGAAAAGTTGTTTTTGTAACCAGAACAAAAAATTAAATATAACTGCAGAAGGGAAATTAGCACCGGATAGAGTAATCCAAAAAATCAGACCAAGAAGAAGAATCATTATGGGAAAACCTAATGATTTTGATGTTACAATGCGATCAATACGCCGATCAAAGGCGTTATAGTCCTCTCGTTCCAGATAAACACATTCACTATATATTTTTCTTGCTTTTTGGATTGAATTGGATGCATCTTCCTCTGAAAATAATGGTTCATGAAAATAGTTTGTAAAAGGTAAGGGCGTGTATGCAGCAACACTTATCTGTTCCTTCAGTTTTTCAAGATTTCTTTTGGAGCGGGCTATAATACCCACAACCGGTACACCCAGCAGTTGTGAGAGTTTTTGTTGATCCACATGGATTTTTTTCTTTTTTGCTTCGTCTAATAAATTTATACAAACAATGACATTACCGAACGTTTTGATAATCTGTAGAACCAAATTTAGATTTCGTTCCATGCAGGTAGCGTCTACTACCACGACTACTACATCCGGTTTCCCTTTACAAATATAATCCCGTGCAATTTCCTCTTCAGGAGAGGCAGCCATGAGAGAGTATGTCCCCGGTAGGTCAATAAGCGAATAGGTTTTTCCCTGGTAGGTATATCTTCCTGTAGCATGGTTTACAGTTTTGCCGGGCCAATTGCCCGTATGTTGGTTAAGTCCTGTTAATGCATTAAAAACCGTGCTTTTACCCACATTTGGGTTACCTGCCAAGGCTATATTTTTAACCATCGTCATTCTACTCCTTTAGGAATGGATTTAGGATAGGTTCTGTACGAAAACTTTGGATGCGTCTTCATTACGAAGAGCAATCACTGCACCCATAATGGAATAGGCGATAGGATCTCCGCAAGGGCTTTGATGTAAAGCTTCTACAGTGGCACCTTGTATTAATCCTAAGTCCAACAGTCTAAGCCTTTCCATTCCTTCTGCATACAGAGTTTTAACGATGGCTTTTTCGCCAATAAGTAACCGGTCTAGTGGTAAAAGATTTTTCCCCATTATGATTTCTCCATTTCATGATATAATTGGACTTTGCTAGGTTATTGTATGAAAAAATTATTTGGGATGTGAGTTACTTAAAATAATATTCAAGGGAAATAATTTTAGTGAATAACAGTATAACCATATTTTTGACAAAACAAGTAAAAGGTGATAGCATATTTAATTATTTAGCTTGAACATTAAAAGGAGGTAAAAATGTATCTTTCTAAAGACAATGTCATATTTAATTTCAATAAAGATCATACTCCGGTGCTTCGTGTTACTACTCCTGCAACGCTTGATGTTGAGACTTTTGACTGCTTTTCCAATCAACTGCGTGATCCTTCCGATCGTATGGATCAACTAGATTGGGAACGTATCAATCCGGCTACGGGCCCCATCTTTGTAGAAGGTGCGGAACCCGGCGATACACTGAAGGTTTCTATTAACCGTATCAATCTGAACGAAAAAGGTACGATATGTTGCATGGAAAATGAAGGAACACTGGGTCATATGATTAAAGGTACGCATATCCGTATCGCTCCTATCGAAAACGGTATTGTAAAGTATCTCAATTTCGAGATACCCGTAAAGAAAATGATTGGAGTTATTGGTGTGGCACCGATGGAGGGCGCGATAAATACCGGCACTCCCGGTCATCATGGGGGAAATATGGATACCCTAATGATTACGGAAGGTGCCACCATCTATTTCCATGTAGCGGTTCCGGGAGCATTATTTGCATTGGGGGATTGTCATGCAGTGATGGGCGATGGTGAGATCGGTGTTTCTGCCTTGGAATGTCCGGCTACAATAAATCTTACTTTGGACATTATCAAGGGTAAGGGGCCAGAATATCCAGTGTTAGAAAACAAGGATGAATTTGCCATTATTGTATCCAAACCTACCGTGGACGAGGCCATTTTCCGTGCTACCGAGCTGATGTGTGAGTTCCTGGAACAGCGTTTAACTACCTATTCCCGCCCTGAAATTATTATGTTGATGAGTCTAGTGGGCAATGTACAGATAAGTCAGGTTGTGGATCCGGAAAAAACGGTGCGTTTCGTATTTCCAAAGAAATATGCTCCCGGCGCAAAATTTTAATCCGTTTATTAATTTCTTTTATTTTTATATCAAAATCTAATGTTAAGGAGGTAAAGAACAATGTCAGAGAACAAAAGCCTTGAAAGTCTAGGCTATAAGCAGGAATTGAAACGTACACTTAGTACCGCAGATCTGGTTGTTTACGGGTTGATCTTTATGGTACCAATAGCTCCATTTGGCATTTTTGGCACGGTCATGTCCATTTCCGAAGGTATGGTCGTACTGGCTTATATGGTAGGAATGGTAGGTATGATCTTTACTGCTTTCAGTTATTGGAGAATGTCGGAGGAGTTCCCTATCTCAGGTTCCGTGTATGGTTACGCCACTCATGCCATCGGTAATGGAGTAGGTTTTGTTTCCGGCTGGGCAATCCTACTGGACTATATCCTTGTTCCTGCACTTCTATATGTTGTTGCAGCTGTTGCACTACAATCAATTCTTCCGGGAGTTGCATTCTGGGTATGGATTACTTTTTTTGTAGCATTTAACACCGTAGTAAACATAATCGGTATTAAATTCACATCTCGTTTGAATTGGATTATGCTTGTTTATGAAATAATTGTATTTATCATATTTTGTGTGGCGGCCATTACATATATTGTCAATAATCCTGATGTCAGCTTCACTCTTAAGCCAATATTCAATGCTGAAAAATTCAATATCGGGATTGTGCTTAGCGCTGTTTCCGTCTGTGTACTTTCCTTCCTCGGATTTGACGGCATCTCTACGTTGGCTGAGGAATCCAAGGGAGGCAACGATTCTGTAGGACGTGCCAGTATCTGGGCACTGGTGCTCGTAGGCGGTTTCTTTTTTGTACAGACGTATCTAGCTGCTTGCGTGATTCCATGGGAAGGGATCTCAACATTCGCAAACATCGATAGCGCTTTCTATGAGGTAGCCGAGGTTGCCGGCGGTGCAAAGGTAATGTGGATCTGTGCCATTGCCACAGGTCTTGCCTGGGGTATTGCAGACTGCATGGTAGCACAAGCTGCCATATCACGAATCTTATTTGCCATGGCAAGAGACGGTTTTCTGCCAAAACCGCTGGCTAAAGTACATCCCAGGTTTAAGACACCATATGTAGCCACTTTGCTTATAGCCGTTATCTCGCTGGTCATTACTCTTGGGTTTACTCAGGGAATACAGGATTTGGCTGAGCTTATAAACTTTGGTGCTCTGTCAGCGTTTATAATACTAAATTTCACCGTTATCTATTACTTTATCTACAAAAAGAAATCCAAGAAATATTTCAAACACCTAGTGCTTCCTTTGATAGGCTTTGTTGTCATAGG
>JAQUJQ010000193.1 GCA_028680875.1 Eubacteriales bacterium | reverse complement strand
GGGCCTAAAGCAGAACAAATCCTTCAAAAGCTAACAGATATCAACCTTTCTGAAATTAAATCCTTTTTCTTAAAAACAGATGTAAACATAGCCGGCGCAAATTGTCTTATTTCAAGGACAGGTTATACAGGAGAGGATGGATTTGAAATCTATCTCCAGAATAAGGATGCTCCTATGGTTTGGGAGAAAATATTGGAAGCGGGGCATAAAGAGGGAATCAAACCCGTTGGTTTGGGAGCAAGAGATACATTGCGATTTGAAGTCGCTTTGCCTCTATATGGAAATGAAATTTCCCAAGATATTACCCCTCTTGAAGCGGGATTGGGTTTTTTTGTTAAATTTGACAAAGGAAATTTTATAGGTCGTGAAGCTTTATTAAAGCAGAAGCAAGCAGGCACGGATCGAAAGCTGGTAGCCTTTGAAATGCTGGAAAACGGAATTCCGAGGCATGGTTATGAGGTTTTAGTAAATAGGGAAGAAGTTGGCTTTGTAACCACAGGTTATCATTCGCCCACTCTAAATAAAAATATTGGTTTTGCATTGATACAAAAAAAATATTCCGAATTAGGTTCTGTCATAGAGGTTAAAATTAGGAAGAGAACGGCGAAGGCTAAGATCGTAGAAAAGAAGTTCTATGAAAAAAAATATAAAAAATAATGGAGGAAAAATATGATGAAGACAATTGCAGGTTTATACTATTCAAATGACCACGAATGGGTAAAAGTGGAAGATACGAAAGCTTATGTTGGAATTACTGATTTTGCGCAACATGCACTGGGTAAAATCGTTTATGTAGAGCTTCCGGAGCTGGATGAGGAATACCAAGCCGGTGATATCTTTTGTGTCATCGAATCTGTAAAGGCCGCCTCTGATTCCTATCTTCCTGTTTCTGGGAAAGTGTTAGAAATCAACGAGGAACTTGAAGATTCACCGCAGCTCCTTAATGATAATCCCTATGAAAACTGGATTACAGTCATTGAAATGCAGGATGATACTGAACTGGATAATCTAATGGATGAGGTCGCTTATATAGCCTTTTGCGAAGAGGAGGAATGATATGCATAGATATATACCCAATACGGATTTGGATATCAAGGAAATGCTGGATGTTGTTGGGGTAAAATCCATTGATTCGTTATTCAACGATATACCGGATTATTTGATATTAAACAGGGAATTATGTCTAAACAATGGGTTGTCTGAGCTTGAAATAGAAAATAGAATGAATGAGTTGAGTGTAAAAAATAGGGATACTAAGGAGTTAACCTGCTTTCTCGGAGCCGGAGCCTATGATCACTATATTCCGTCTATAATAAAGCATTTGGCCGGCAGATCGGAGTTTTATACTGCATATACTCCCTATCAGCCTGAAATCAGCCAAGGTACTTTACAGGTTATTTTTGAGTATCAGACCATGATCTGTAATCTTACTGGTATGGATGTGAGTAATGCGTCTCTTTATGATGGGGCAACCGCCTGTGCAGAAGGGGCTATTATGGCTACTGAAAGTACCAGGCGCAGTACAGTCTTGGTTTCAAAGACAGTGAATCCGGAAACCAGAAAAGTATTGCATAGTTATATGCAGTTTCGTAATAAAAAGGTAGTCGAGGTGGATCTATCAGATGGGGTAACCGATATAGACAAGCTGAAGGGGTTAATCGATCAAGATACTGCAGCGGTTATCATCCAAAATCCTAACTTTTTTGGAATTATAGAAAATATGGAAGAAGTTGAAAAGCTAACTCATGATAATAAGGCATTGCTCATTAGTTCTGTAGACCCCGTTTCCTTGGCATTACTCAAAAAACCCGGGGAAACAGGTGTGGATATTGTAACTGGAGATGCTCAATCTTTTGGAAATAATCTGAATTATGGAGGCCCTTATTTAGGATTTATGGCCACAACCACCAAACTGATGCGAAAAATGCCTGGCAGAATTGTAGGACAATCTTTGGATGAAGACGGAAAAAGAGCATTTGTCCTTACACTACAAGCCCGGGAACAACATATAAGAAGATTTAAAGCTACTTCAAATATTTGTTCAAATCAGAATCTAAATGTCTTAATTGCTACGATCTATATGGTAACAATGGGTAAAAAAGGACTGAGGGAAGTGGCTATACAAAGCACTCAAAAGGCTCATTATGCAATGAATAAACTTATAGAAAACGGAATTTATAAACTGACATTTAATCAACCTTTTTTTAAAGAGTTTGCTGTAACCGGACAGCAAGACGGTTCTATGGTTAATAAAGAACTCCTAAAGCATAATATTCTCGGAGGTTATAATTTGCATAAGGATTATAGCGGTTTGGAAAATAGCATCCTGTTATGTGTGACTGAAAAGAGAACAAAACAAGAAATTGATCAACTTGTCAAGCTGATGGAGGGAATGGAATGAAAGAGTATAATAAAGTAATCTTCGAAGTTTCAAAGGCTGGGAGAAGTGCATACAAACTTCCTGCCTGTGATGTAGAGCAAGCCCTATTAGATCAGCTTATTCCGGACCATCTTCTGACAAAGGAGGATGTGAATTTACCGGAGGTTAGTGAAGTGGATGTGGTCAGGCATTATACTCTCTTGTCAAATAAAAACTATGGGGTGGATACAGGCCTTTACCCTTTGGGTTCATGCACCATGAAATATAACCCAAAAATTAATGAAGACATCGCCGCTTTAAGCAGCTTTGCGAATCTTCACCCCTGCCAGCCCGAAGAAACAGTCCAGGGTGCCTTGGAACTAATGCACGAACTTGACAGCATGTTATCGGAAATTAGTGGCATGGATAGGGTAAGTTTACAGCCTGCGGCCGGAGCCCATGGGGAGATGACCGGACTAATGATTATAAAAGCCTATCACAATAAGAGACAGGATTTTAAGAGGACTAAGATCATCATACCGGATTCTGCTCATGGTACCAATCCGGCAAGTGCTGCTGTTGTTGGATTTGAGATCATCGAAGTAAAATCCACTGCAAAGGGAGAGGTGGATTTGGACAGCTTAAAGGCAGTTTTAAATGATGAAATAGCCGGATTGATGCTGACCAACCCTAACACCCTGGGGATATTTGATAAAAATATTAGAGAAATTGCAGATCTAGTACATCAGGCTGGTGGTCTTGTATATTATGATGGCGCCAATATGAATGCCATTATGGGTATTTCCAGACCCGGTGATATGGGTTTTGATGTAATCCATTATAATCTTCATAAAACCTTTTCTACACCTCATGGTGGAGGAGGCCCGGGATCCGGTCCGGTCGGCGTTAAAAAGCAACTGGTTGAATTTCTTCCGGTACCATTGATTGAGAAAGTGGAAGATCATTATATACTTGATTATGACAGGCCTTTATCCATCGGTAAAATTAAAAGTTTTTATGGTCATTTCGGAGTTATGTTAAAAGCCTATGCCTATATTTTGGCTCTGGGCAGGGAAGGCTTGAAAGAGGTCAGTCAACAAGCCGTATTAAATGCAAACTATATGATGGAACGATTAAAGGAACACTACAAACTTCCTATCGATGGAGTTTGTATGCATGAGTTTGTATTGGCCGGACTTAAGAATAATGAAAATGGTGTAACTACATTAGACATTGCAAAGAGGATTCTAGATTACGGGTTTCATCCGCCAACCATATATTTCCCTTTGATCATTCAGGAGGCGATGATGATAGAGCCCACAGAAACAGAAAGTTTAGAATCCCTAAACGCTTATATTGATGCATTGATTCAAATTGCAAAAGAAGCAAAAGAGGACCCCGAACGATTAAAAAAAGCACCT
>JAQUJQ010000192.1 GCA_028680875.1 Eubacteriales bacterium | reverse complement strand
TCAAGAAGCAGCCTTTTTTGAGATAGCTTTTCAGTATCGGTTTGTGTTTTAGCATTAGCTTTTATTGTCAGATTGGGATTGGTCAAATCAAATACTGCGTCAGGCGCCAATTGCTTCGTCGGATTATCTACACTGCTTTTTATCGTTGTAGGGGATATTATTTTTAGAATATCGGCCACTGCGTCTTCTCCATTTCCTTAGTGAAATCTGTTGTTCTTGCACTTACTATATTTTATCTTGGTAAAAAATTCAATGAGAATGCTAATATTTATTATTTATATGCCGATAAGTATGATAGGGATTATGCGATTCCCTGTGTAAATATATAGAAAAGGTGGTTTTTCCAAAATGAGTGACGCTGATAATATAAATGATTCTGTATTAGAAATGTACCTGTTCGAATCTTCAACCCTTCTGGAACAGTTAGATGGGATATTGATTGAATCCGAAAAAGATGGCGAGCTCTCTTCTCAAAGTGTAGATGAAATTTTCCGGATTATGCATACGATAAAAGGTTCTTCTGCAATGATGGATTATGAAGTGATTGCACAAGTGTGCCACAAATTGGAGGATCTCTTTTATATTATCCGTGAAAACGGTATTCCTACTGATTGCTTTAATGAACTATTTGATTTGGTCTTGCGTGTATCAGATTTTTTAAAGGATGAAATCGCTAAAATTCAACAGAATCAGAATTTATCTACTGGAAATGATCAGTTGTTATCGGAAATTCTTTCGTTGCTGGATAAAATGACCATACAAGATCAAAAGAAAACATACTATTTACATATACGTTTTTCTGCGGATTGCCAGATGGAGAACATCCGTGCTTTTATGCTTCTCGATAAGCTGGACGGGCAAGTGCTGATAACTATACCTGATGAACTGCAAACCAATCAGGATGCATCCGGTTTGATTAAAGAAAACGGTTTTTACTGCAGTATTTCGACAAACCAATCAGAAAAACAAATTAGAGAGGCTATCCTTGGAACCCTTTCTGTGCAATCCTGCGATTTTATCGATTCCCTACCAATTCCCGGATGTAATTCAGAACACATTTCTAATGAAACAAAGCCGCCCTCTTCTGTAAAGCATACTCCATCAATAACAGTAAAACAAAATCTAATCAATGTTGATCTAAATAAACTGGATGAGTTGATGGATTTAGTCGGTGAAATAGTAATTGCTGAATCTATGGTAACCGGAAATTCTGACCTGGCCGGGCTTGAACTGGATAATTTCAGAAAATCCGCCCGCCAGTTGGGAAAATTAATGAATGAGCTACAGGATATTGTTATGTCCATCCGAATGATCCCCATTGCTTCGACATTCCACAAAATGAGCCGTATTGTTCGGGATATGAGTAAAAAGTTGGCAAAAGACGTTGATTTTATAATGGTGGGCGAGTCAACTGAGATGGATAAAACCATTATCGACGGAATTGCAGATCCTCTTATGCATTTAGTGCGAAATGCGATGGATCATGGAATTGAAAACAGAGAGGAACGGATCGCTGCTAATAAGAACCCGACGGGAAAGCTTGTTCTTTCAGCACAAAATGTTGGCGGCGATATCATAATATCAATGAACGATGACGGAAAAGGAATTGATCCGGATGGAATTTTAGAAAAAGCAAAGGAAAAGAATCTACTATCAAAGCCTGAAAATGAAATGACCGAAAGAGAAATATTCAATCTGCTGACACTTCCGGGGTTCTCTACAAATAGCGTTGTTACTGAGTTTTCCGGCCGCGGTGTAGGTATGGATGTTGTAAGAAAGGGTGTTGAAAAAGTTGGCGGTACGGTAACCATTGAAAGCTCTAAAGGCCTTGGCACTAACGTTTTCTTTAAGATTCCTTTAACCCTTGCCATTATTGAAAGCATGGAAATAAAGGTGGGAGAACATATTTACACCATTCCCATTACTAATGTTCGTGAATCCTTTAAAGCCTCCAAAGAGCAATTATTATGTGATCCCGATGGAAATGAGATGATTATGATTCGCGGCGTTTGTTATCCGATTATTCGGCTTCATACAATTTTTAATGTTGTTGGAGATTTTACCGAAATCGAGGACGGAATACTTCTTCTTGTTGATTCCGGAGAATGTCTAGCCTGTATCTTTGCAGATAAGCTGATAGGTAAAAATCAAGTTGTGGTAAAACCGCTTCCTTTCTATTTAAACCATTATGCAACCAAGGGTTGTGGTATA
The DNA here is from genome assembly GCA_028680875.1 of Eubacteriales bacterium. Classification (GTDB taxonomy): domain Bacteria; phylum Bacillota; class Clostridia; order Peptostreptococcales; family Anaerovoracaceae; genus JAQUJQ01. The sequence goes on along the minus strand of JAQUJQ010000192.1, from coordinate 1,595 downwards.
GCCGGCTGTACCATTATGGGCAATGGAAATATCAGTTTAATTTTGGATATTCGAGCTATTTTGAACCGATACTGAGGAGATAATATATGCTTCACTTAAAAGATGACGAATTTAACATGATCGTTTCTTATATGAAAACTAATTATGGTATCAGTTTGGAACGAAAGAGGCCCCTGATCGAAGGCAGATTGGGTAATCATGTCTTAAGCCGCGGATTTAATAATTACAAAGAATATTTTGAACATGCATTTAAAAGTAAATCCAATAATGAACTTGTTTCTCTCATTAATCGACTTACAACAAATCATACTTTCTTTCTAAGAGAAAAAACCCATTTTGAATTCTACAGAGACAAAATTTTACCTTGGGTAGATCACACTCTAAAATGCAGGGATTTGCGCGTCTGGAGTGCAGGCTGCTCCTCCGGACAAGAACCATATACCCTCGCAATGATTGGCCGTAACTATTTTGGCTCTCTTTCTCACCAGTGGGATTGCACCCTTCTTGCTTCTGATATATCTGATCGGGCTTTGCTTTCCGCAAAGAAAGGTGTGTATTCTTCCGAGGAATTAAGAAATATACCATCAAGCTGGATAAAAAAATACTTTGTCCAAGTTGATGATGATCATTTTGAGGTAACGGAACTGATAAAAAATGATGTTGTATTCCGTAACTTTAATCTACTCTCGCCTTTTCAATTCAAAAAACCATTTCATGCTATACTGTGTAGAAATGTTATGATTTATTTTGATACACCAACGAAAAATAAGATGATTGATAAGTTTTATCAGGCTCTGCTTCCCGGTGGATACTTCTTAATCGGTCACAGCGAATCTTTGTCTTCTTGTCATCACAGATTTAAGTATATAAAACCTTCTATCTATCAAAAAGCTCCTTAATAATCTAAAGTTCTGCTAAAATTTGCCGATATAGTTGAATAAGGAGGAATGCCTTATGACCACAATTAATTCATTATCTTCCCTTTCATCAAAAACAGGCATAGGTGGCTTGGTATCCGGTATGGATATAGATGAACTGGTGTTAAATTTAACAGCAACAAGCAGGAATAAAATCATAAAACAACAACAAAAAGCTCAGAAGCTGGAATGGCAGCAAACTGCTTACCGTTCAGTTACAACTGCCTTAAAACAATTTCAGAGTAAATATCTCGATGTTTTATCCCAAACTAATTTCAGGAGTGCTTCCTTTTTTAATACAATCAAGGCCTCATCATCTTCTTCAGCAACCTTTGTATCTTCAACGCCTTCATCTGTCGAAGGTACAATAACAATTGATTCAATTGAACAATTGGCTACAAATCAGACGTTAAATAGCTCTATAGCCGTATCCAAGCCGTTAAGCGGCATTATATCAATGGGAAACATTGAAGAATTGGCAGCAGAGCTCTCAGGAAAAACTATTGGAATCCAATTAGACGGTAAACTTAAGACTATTACTTTTGATGCTGATTTTACTGATCAAGTAATGACGGATCCGACGGAAGCAAATTTCTGCAATACACTTCAATCTGCAATTGATAAGGCTTTTGGCATAGTAAATGTAAGTGATCGAATCATTTATACCCAAGTTAATGC
>JAQUJQ010000191.1 GCA_028680875.1 Eubacteriales bacterium | reverse complement strand
TCTATGAGCTTACAATAAGACGGGAGACAATACGTTTCTCTATCGGGCCGAAAAGGGAATAAGAACCCTGATGGAGAACTATACTGACAAATTAAAATGGACAAACGGACTGGCTCAAGAAAAAGCCAGGATGTTACTACCTTTGTCCTGGCTGGTACAAGTCAAAAACACCCCGGAAAACAGAACAATGTTACGCACGGTGGTAAACGACATTCTAAAGCTTCAGGATAAGAGCGGAGCCATAAGAGAAGAATTAGGCAGGATTGATATGGGAAGATATCCGCCTCCCCGTTCAAATGAAGCTTACGGGACAAATGAAGCATCTCTGATCGCAAACAACGGCGATCCTGTCTCGGATCTTTTATATACTACGAATTTTGCATTTCTGGGCTTGCATGAAGCCTCCTATATTCTGAAAGACCCAAAAATAAAGAAGTCTGTTGATTTGTTAGCCGAATTTTTATGCAGAATACAGGTTAAATCAGACAAACATCCTGAAATTAATGGTGGATGGATGCGCGCCTTTGATTATGAAAAATTTGAACATTGGGGTTCAAACGCGGATGCCGGCTGGGGTGCATGGGTCATTGAATCAGGGTGGACACAGGGGTGGATAACTACTATCCTTTCCTTGCGGGAATTGAATACATCCGTATGGGATTTAACAGAAAATTCACATATTAATAAACACTATCCTAACTTACAGAAGGAAATGCTAAACTTAAAATAACTCCTGAATTGAAGTTAAATTATCATTTACAATTTATTTAAATTTCTCATTTTCAACCCTGTGTCTAAACACAAATTGATTATTTAACCGTTTTCGCCTTTTAGTGTACTTAATACATAGCGATTCATAATGTATATTATAGACCCTTCAAATAATATTATGATTATAAAACAAGATGATTAAATTTAGAACTGTTTCTCTTCAATATAAGGACGAATTATTGAACAACATAATTCCTTTCTGGCTTCTTCATTCTCAAGACAACAAGTTTGGCGGATACTTCACCTGTCTCAACCGACAAGGAAATGTATTTGACACCGATAAATTCGTCTGGCTACAGGCACGCCAGGTATGGATGTTCTCAATGCTGTATAACAATGTGGAGAAACGCAAGGAGTGGCTTGAATGTGCCATTCAAGGTGGAGAATTCCTGAAAAAATTCGGACATGACAGCAACCTGAATTGGTATTTTTCCCTGACACGGGAAGGAAAACCAATCATTAAACCTTATAACATCTTCTCCTACACCTTCGCAACCATGGCTTTCGGACAATTGAGCAAAGCTACTGGAAACAAAGAATATGCAGATATTGCTAAGAAAACATTCGATATTATCCTAGAAAAAAGAAGTAATCCAAAAGGAAAGTGGAATAAAGCATTCCCGGGAACGAGAAATCTGAAATCCTTCTCCCTACCCATGATACTCTGCAATCTATCACTCGAGATAGAACACCTGCTCGACAATGAATTCATGGAAACAACTATAAAAGAGTGCATACACGAAGTAATGGATATTTTTTTACGACCCGAACTAGGAGGGTTGATCGTGGAAAACGTAAATGAAGACGGGTCGCTCTCAGACTCCTTCGAGGGCAGGCTCATGAATCCGGGACATGCCATAGAGGCGATGTGGTTTATTATGGACCTGGGTAAACGGACAAACAGGCCGAAACTGATTATAAAAGCCATGGAAACAACGCTTAAAACACTCGAATATAGCTGGGACAAAGAACACGAGGGCATCTTCTATTTTATGGACAGGAAAGGATTTCCGCCCCAACAACTCGAGTGGGATCAAAAGCTGTGGTGGGTACACATGGAGACATTAATCTCTTTGCTGAAGGGATATCAAATGACAGGGTCCCAAGAGTGTCTCGACTGGTTTGAAAAAGTTCACGAGTATACTTGGAAGCATTTTAAAGATCCACAGTACCCTGAATGGTGGGGATACCTTAATAGGAAAGGAGAAGTCCTTCTCGACTTGAAGGGCGGAAAATGGAAAGGATGTTTCCATGTACCAAGAGGGCTATATCAATGTTGGAAAATAATGGAAAGCATTGACGCAGGAAAGTAAAAAAACGATTTGTTCCACATTAATTAACCCGATAATAACAGATCAGAGAACACCAATAGGTCGGCATAGCAATACAATAAAAAAAAACAAGTTTTATTAATTAAAGATGAAAAAACTCAAGGCAATATATGCAGCTACAACACTGTTGATCATTATTTTGTCAACCTTGGCAGTATGTTCCAGTAGTAGCATTATCAATCACGAAGAAGAACTGATCTTTAAAGAGGAGCGCTCTCCTTCTGAGTCAAGACATTTTAATGAAATACCAGGACATCTTGTCCTAATTTACGACGGTGGCGCGCACCGTAGTATCCGGTGGGATTCAAAGCATTTTGCTCCCTATGTCTCCGTTGATGTAAACGGAGAGACAAACTGGCTATTTGACGGTTTCTTATTCTTGGAAATCAAGGACGGGCAAGGACGGGGCTTTGCTTCCGGTTATGAAAAGCTGCCTGCAAGAAAAGCCGAATGGGAAAATCTTCTTCACAATTACTTCAGTGAGGGTAATGCCATTCATGCCCTGAATGAACAGATAGGAAATATTCGAAAAGACAGCAATGGTAACAAGAGTTTTACAAAAAGAAAAATTGTTTTAAGCCTTCCGGAACCCATCCCCGGACAAGTTGACTGGGGTATGTTAGATGAACGTCCTCTCCACTTTTCAAATAAAAAGGACAGACTGGACGCATGTAAATGGTATATCAACTATGCTGAAGAGCTTTTTCAAGTTGCAAACTTCGAAAATGTAGAGCTCGTTGGATTCTATTGGTTAGCAGAAGAAGCGACAAACAGCAGAGACCTTGCGATGGATGTGGCAAGTTATATTTACAGCAAGAAATATGATTTTTATTGGATTCCATACTTCAACTCTGACGGATATTCAGAGTGGAAAAATCTGGGATTCAATACAGTATACTACCAACCCAACTATTTCTTCAATGAGAGCATACCATACGAAAGATTACAGGAAACGTGCAACAGAGCTCAGAAATTCCAGATGAATCTGGAAATCGAGTTTGATGAAAGAGTTCTGAAAGGCAATAAGAATTGGGGGTATCGCCTGCATGATTATCTGGATATCTTTGAACGGAGCGGTGCTTTCGACTCCTTAAAAATTGCTTACTATCAAGGAGGCGATGCCTTTTACCGGCTTTCTCATTCAAAAGAGCCTGCCGATGTTGAGTTGCACCAAAGATTAATCCAACTTATTACGAAAAATAAAGAGTAAGAAGTTTTCAATCTATGAATAGAAGAAATTTTTTGACCTATGCAGCCTTGCTGGGTGGCGGTGCAGCTACAAACGGTTGTATGACATTGCAATCAATAAAGAAATATCCTGAAAGAAAGAAACAAACGCTATCACGTGAACTAAACGCAGATGTTATTATTCTGGGAGGAGGAATGGGGGGCTTTGCAACTGCGCTTGCCAGTTGTAGGAATGGACTTAGTGTGATTATGACCGAGGAAACCGACTGGATTGGCGGACAGGTGTCCCAGCAGGGAGTCCCCCCCGATGAACATCAATGGATTGAGACTCATGGCGCTCCACAGTCGTACAGGGAATACCGGAACAGGGTCCGCGACTATTACCGGAATAATTATCCCCTCACGGAAACGGCCCGCAACCGGGTAAATCTCAATCCTGGTGACGGAAGCGTATCCAGGATCTGTCATGAACCAAGAGTTGCCGTATCAGTCTTGACTGATATGCTTTCACCGTTCCTCAGTAGCGGAA
>JAQUJQ010000190.1 GCA_028680875.1 Eubacteriales bacterium | reverse complement strand
CTATTACACCGAAGTATTGTTTCCCGGCTCTGATATCCGCTTTATAGCAATAAACAATAATGTGGACAGTGCCAATCAGCAGGACAGCGATTTTACACCGTTCCTAAATATCATCAACGAAATATTTTCATAAAGAATGGTAGAACATTTACGGCAAGCCAGGGTAGTATTATTGAATAAAAATAACCGACAGCCATCACTCAATTCACTCAGTTGCTGTCGGTTATTTTGTAAATCAAAAAGTTCACTACGCTTATCTATTTATATATTCCATAGACCTTATTAATATTTTGAATATAAATAATACCCTTCCCCGGATCGTCAATTTTTAACTGTGCGCGTATAGACGACACAATCGCATCTGTCATATCTGCTTCCGATACGATAAGAACGATTTCCTTTTCGGGTTCGATGTCCATGGAAAACAACTTGCTGGTTTCATGAATACCGGAACCCCTACCCCCCATAATGGTTCCTCCTTTTGAACCTGCTTTGGTTGCAGCATCAATAACATCTTCGGCTTTACCCTTTTCCACAATTGTTGTTATTATGTGATACATCGTGTTCTCCACTCCTTTTTCATAATCTACACTTTCACAAGGAAAGCTTTTTGTTCCCAAAATTTTACAAACAGAAGTTGTAAAAGCAATGCCATGATTCGGCATTTTGAAATCAAATTCTTTATTGAGCCCTTCAAGAGATTGATACGCTGTTGTCGTATCAGTCAACATAAAACAAATTTCTTTTCTTATATCAGAGAGTCCAATAAAATTTAAGATTCGATTGCTAACAGTCCCTTTTCCTATAGTCAACGTACCGCCTTTTATCCCGTATTGTTTTGCTTGTTTTAGCACCTTGCTCCCAAATCCAAAATCAACGATAACACATATCAATTCTATTTCTGTTGCCTTAGACTCGTTGTTCATGGGATTTACACCTCCTTTTTTGTCTTAACTTTATAAACCAAACCTAATAATTGCAAGGCGATTAACGGGGTCATTCCAACCATTGAGATAATTCCAAACCCGTCGACTAAAACACTGGCCCCCGTTGTAGCTTCGGCAGCTCCTTGTGCATATGCCAATATAAAAGTAGCTGTCATTGGACCGGAGGCCACTCCGCCTGAATCAAAAGCAATTCCTACAAAGAGCTTTGGAGTGAAATACATCAATGCAATAGAAATAACATATCCCGGAAGCAGATACTGCCATAACTGTAACTCCGGAATCAGGATTCTGACAATGGATAACGCCACAGCGATACCGACCCCGATAGAAAGCGTAACCATGACAACTTTTCTGCTTACATAACCGCTTGTGACATCTTCGATCTGATGTGTTAATACATATACGGCCGGTTCGGCAAGTATGGTGACAACGCCAAGTATAAACCCTACAATAATGACGTAAGCCTTGTTATCCAATAATGCTATATTGTAGCCAACCGTACTTCCTACAGCCATAAAGCCGGCATTGACCCCGACCAGGAACAAAACAAGGCCCAGAAACGTAAACAAGATGCCAAACAGGATTTTACGAACGGCTCTGTTGGACAATTTGAAAGATGCTTTTTGAAATATTATAAAAATTAGTATAATAGGGAGTAAGGCCAAGCTTATTTCTAAAGCCACATCTGGAGTTTCATGAAGGAAAGGATAAAGTATCGAGTTTGATGTTAGCTCTTGAGAAAGCTCACCTGTTATATTATCTGTCTTTGATAAGATACTCATAACCATGACCGAAATGATTGCGCCTGTTGAGGCAATTGACACCAGTCCAAAACTATCTTTTTCAGATGATTTACTATCCTTTTTTAATTTTGAAATGCCTATAGCGAGAGATAAAATAAACGGTACGGTTAAAGCGCCGGTTGTCGCTCCCGAAGCATCAAAGGATATTGCTAAAAACTCCGGGGTTGTAAATATCGCAAGCGCAAAAATAATACCATAAAGAATTGTTAGTAATTTATATAGTGGAAAATTATAAACAATTTTTATAAGTCCTATTGAAAGCATTATAGCAATACCAGCAGATACAACACCAACAATACTCCACTTTGAAATCATGCCTGATGTGACGGAACTAATCTGCTCTGCCAAAATATGAAGGTCGGGTTCAGCAACAGATATAAAAAAGCCAAGAATAATTCCGGATATGACTACAATCCATATTTTATTGGTCTTTGCGATCGTTGCACCCAGATTATTTCCAATTGGAGTAATTCCAATGTCCACTCCAATGAGAAAAACTGTTAAGCCAAAAATAATAAGTACCGCACCAATGAGAAACCTTATCAGTAATGCTGTTTCAATTGGAGAGATAGTAAAATGTAAGATCAATACTATCACAGTAATCGGCAGAACCGAATACAGAACCTCTTTAAGCTTCGAAAGAATCACATTCAAATATTCCACTTCCTTTCTGCCTGTTTATGACAAAATAAATTAACTATGATTTTGTGAGCCAATCCATAAACTCCTGCAAACTGATCTCCCCTGCATCGCACTTGGCTTTTTCTTCCCTCGCCTTTTCGCTCCAAGCGTAGAATTTCTCCTGCTCAATCTTCCCAGCCCGAATCCAACCAAAGCGCTTTTTATACTCTCGGCGGTAGACCTTGAAAACATCATCATCCTTGCGCTTTTCCGTCCAAGCCTTGATTGACCCTACATCTCTGCAAGTGCGTCCCTTATCGTCAATCGGACGGTTGCAGTATTCCGCATCGGAACGCCCAGAGAGGACAAAATACCGCTTGCAGTTTTTGCAGATGCGCACAGGCTGTTCCTGTTTCACGAACTCCCGCACAAAGTAGTCAATCATGTCATAAATATTTTTCGGATACAGCACCTCAGTAAAGGTCTTGCGGTCAATGACTTCAAAGCTCATGGGCTGGGGCTGAAACTGAAAGGTGTTTAACTGATCATCTCCACGGTAGTTATAATATCGCACCATCTTTTTCTGCACCCACTCCTTGGGGCTGGTGTCCAAATCCAGCACATGGGCAAAGAGTGTTTTTATCTGCTCCTGCATGGTGCTGACGGTGGCAGGAATGCGTGTCAACTCCTTGCGGGGCAGCAGGTCAAGCACATTCTCATAATTCTGCCGTTTTGCTTGTTCCAGCCTGTCCCGCCATTCCAGACGAAGCAACTCAAAATAAATATGTTTGGTGGCTATCGTGTCCAGCGCTGACATAACCTCTTCTGCATACCGCTGTTCTTTCGAGGAATATAGTTCCATGAGCGCCTTGCCCATACCGTCAAACAACTCGCCATATGCCCAAACATCCCAATAGAGCAGTTCCATCAGACTTGTCCCGAAGGGCAGGTCTTTTTTCTTTTTCTGTTCATTTCCATATTCAAAATGCTCTTTGCCATCTGCGACCCAAACCTTGTAAGAGTAACGCATCCTTTGCCACCTCATCCGAAAGACTTAATGTTAAAATTATTATACATTAGTCTTGACAAAATTGCAAGTCTTTGTTACTATATAACCGAAGACTAAGTACTACTAAATATTACGATTGGTCGTTTTTAAAAAAGGGGGGATGATGCCTATGACTGCTGGATAGCAAAAGCCGCCACTCCACGGCAATGGAATGACGGCTCGTTAAACCGAAGCGGTTTCAAAAATTGGTTGCTTTCATAGTAACCCAAGGGGAGCAAAAAAGCAAGTGGATAGTTGCGGGGTTGGGGGTACGCTCACTACCCTTCAGGGTAGGCCAGCATATTGTTTGTATTGACAACGGGCTTTCGCCCTCCGCCAATACAAACAGCTGGTCGGGGGCGCTGCCCCCAAGCCCCCGGGACGAAAGGAGCGTGATTACTTG
>JAQUJQ010000016.1 GCA_028680875.1 Eubacteriales bacterium | reverse complement strand
CAGGCCCCATTCCACTTCCCACAGAGAAGCAGGTTATTACCGTCTTAAGAGCGGTTCATAAGTATAAGGATAGCAGAGAACAGTTCGAGCAGAGAACTCACAAGAGATTAATCGATATCCTATGCCCCACACCGAAAACCATTGATGCTTTGATGAAGTTAGACATGCCGGCAGGCGTGGACATAGAAATTAAATTGTAAATTAAGGACGCTATATAAAAGTCTTAGTATGATTGCAGGGAAATCCCAAAGCAATCCGCTGTAAGAAGGGAGAAACGAACATGAAGACAATTCTAGGGAAAAAAATCGGAATGACACAGATTTTTTCCGAAACAGGTGAAGCTATTCCGGTTACGGTTATTGAAGCGGGCCCTATTGTGGTCACACAGATTAAAACCGTTGAAACAGATGGCTACAATGCTGTTCAGATTGGTTATGAAGATCTAAAGGAGCAAAGAGCAAACAAACCGGCTAAAGGGCATTTTGCCAGGTGGCAGGCTCCTCTCAAAAAGCATTTGCAGGAAATCCGATTAAATGACGGGGAAAATTATGAACAAGGACAAGTGATTACTGTAGCGGATTTTGAGGAAGGTAAGAAGCTTGATATAACAGGGACATCTAAGGGTAAAGGTACCCAAGGTCATATCAAAAGATGGGGGCAGGCAAGGGGCCCAATGAGTCACGGCTCTAAGCACCATAGACTGGCAGGAGCTTTGGCGGGAGCTGCTTATCCCGGCAGAGTTTTTAAGGGAAATAAAGCTGCCGGCAGAATGGGCAGAGATACGGTTACGGTGCAAAATGTAGAGTTGGTAAAGGTTATCTCAGATAGAAATCTGATGCTCGTTAAAGGAGCGGTCCCAGGGGTCAAAGGAGGCCTTCTCCGCATTCGATATGCAGTTAAGGATCAGGATAGCAAATAGAGAACGGAAAGAAAGGAGGAAGTCAAATGGCTCAGTTAACAATGTTAAAGATGGACGGCACAGAAGCCGGAAAGATAGAATTAAAAGATGAGATCTTTGGTGTGGAAGTACATGAATATGCAGTGCATGCAGTGGTAAAAAACTATCTGGCAAATCAAAGACAAGGAACCCAATCAGCAAAAAATAGAGGCGAGGTAAGAGGCGGTGGGAGAAAGCCCTTTCGACAAAAGGGGACCGGTAATGCCAGACAGGGAAGCCGAAGAGCTCCCAACCACGTAGGCGGCGGCATCGTATTTGCTCCTAAACCGAGAAGTTACAGATATACAGTACCTAAAAAAATCAGAAAGCTTGCGATGAAGTCAGCTCTTTCCTCAAAAGTAGGAGAAAAGGAAATTATCGTATTGGATGCTTTGAAAATAGAAGCACCGAAAACCAAAGAGATGCTAAGGATATTGGAAAACATCAAGGCGGCAAAAAAAGCTCTGATTATAACGGATATCAAAGATGAAAACATCATTAAGTCCACAGCTAATATCCCCGGCGTAAAAACTACTATGGTTGGTGAGATGAATGTGTATGATATTGTAAACCATACAAGCCTCATCGTCACTAAGGATGCAGTAAATAGAATTGAGGAGGTGTATTCATAATGAAAACCCCTTACGATATTATAATTAAACCCGTTATTACCGAAAGAAGCATGGACGATGCCGCTATGAAGAGATATACGTTCAAAGTTGCACCCGATGCCAATAAAACCCAAGTTAAATTAGCAGTTGAGGAAATTTTTGGCGTAGATGTGGAACGAGTTAACGTTATGAACGTAAAAGGAAAACTAAAAAGAATGGGAAAAAATGTAGGAAGAACGCCGGCATCCAAAAAGGCCATCGTCATCCTTACCGAAAAAAGTAAGGAAATCGAATTCTTCCAAGGTCTATAAGGAGGGACGAACAATATGGCAATTAAACATTATAAACCTACCTCTCCCGGCTTAAGAGGAATGACAGGTTTAACATTTGAAGAAATTACAGCCAAAACTCCTGAAAAATCCCTTACAGTAACATTGAAAAAGTACTCCGGACGGAACGCAAGAGGGACAATTACTGTAAGACATAGAGGAGGCGGCTATAGGCCAAAATATAGAATCATTGACTTTAAGAGGGATAAAGATGGAGTCCCCGGTAAGGTGGCTACTATCGAATATGATCCCAACAGAAGCGCAAACATAGCATTGATTTTTTATGCGGACGGAGAAAAAAGATACATCATTGCTCCCGATAAACTTAAAGTAGGAGATGTCATATATTCCGGTGAAGAGGCAGACATCCAGGTAGGCAATGCTCTTCCGGTCAAGAATATTCCGATCGGTACCATTATCCATTGCATTGAGCTAAAAGCCGGAAAAGGGGCTCAGATGGTTCGATCAGCAGGAAACGGTGCTCAACTAATGGCTAAGGAAGGCAATTATGCCACTATCAGGCTCCCTTCCGGAGAAGTAAGAAAAGTTCGAATCGAGTGTAGAGCTACCATTGGGGAAGTAGGCAACGAAGATCACGAAAATATCAATATCGGTAAGGCGGGAAGAAAAAGACATATGGGTTTCCGGCCCACAGTAAGAGGCTCAGCTATGAATCCCAATGACCACCCACACGGCGGTGGTGAAGGGAAGACCGGAATCGGACGTGTCAGCCCGATTACACCTTGGGGCAAACCTACCCTGGGTTACAAAACAAGAAAGAAGAATAAACACTCGGATCAATATATTGTAAAGAAACGCAATGAGAAATAAGAGCGGAGAGGAGGATGTAAGTAAATGAGTAGATCACTGAAAAAAGGACCTTTCGTAAATAAAAAGTTACTTACGACTATAGAGGCCCTGAACGAAGCTAACGATAAAAAAGTTATCAAGACATGGTCCAGACCATCCACGGTCTTTCCGCAGATGGTGGGACATACAATTGCAGTCCATGACGGAAGAAAGCATGTACCCGTATATATTACAGAAGATATGGTTGGGCACAGACTAGGTGAGTTTGCACCCACAAGAACCTATAGAGGACATGCAGCGGACAAATCTTCGAAAGTAAAGAAAAAGTAAGAAGGAGGATCTGGAAATATGGAAGCTAAAGCAGTTGCTAAGTATGTTAGGATGTCTCCGATCAAGCTAAAACCGATCACTGATCTGGTAAGAGGCAAAGACTTAAATGAGGCATTATCCATATTAAAATTCACCCCGGGGAAAGGATCCGTGTTGGTGGAAAAGGTAGTCAAATCTGCGGCGGCAAATGCCGAAAACAATCATGATATGAATGTTGATAAGCTTTATGTCGCTGAAGTATACGCCCATCAGGGCCCGACCTTGAAAAGATGGAGAGCGGGCGCTCAGGGACGAGCATCAATCATCCTTAAGAGAAGTAGCCACATCGGCGTCACACTAAAGGAAAGAGATTAGGAGGTTTATTAATGGGTCAGAAAGTAAGTCCACATGGATTGAGAGTGGGCGTTATCAAGGACTGGAACTCCAAGTGGTATGCAGATAAAAAAGATTTCGCAGATTACCTTGTTGAGGATCAAAAAATAAGAGAATTTGTTAAGAAAAAACTCTATGCAGCTGGAGTATCCAAAATATTAATCGAAAGAGCAGCCAATAATCAAGTAAAAGTGACTGTATTGACAGCCAAACCGGGAATGGTCATCGGTAGATCCGGTGCGGGTATTGATGAACTGAAAGCTCAGCTAGAAAAATTAACCGGGAAAACTACAAATATTAGTATAGTAGAAGTAAGAAGAATGGAAATGGATGCTCAGCTAACATCAGAAAGCGTAGCGCAGGCATTAGAGAAGAGAATTTCATTCCGTAGAGCTATGAAGCAAGCTATCGGCAGGACCATGAAGGCCGGAGCAAAAGGCGTTAAAATTATGGTTTCCGGAAGACTTGGCGGTGCAGAAATCGCAAGAAGTGAAAAGTACAACGAAGGAAACGTTCCCCTTCATACGTTGCGGGCAGATATCAGTTACGGCTTTGCAGAAGCAGATACCCAATATGGGAAAATCGGTGTAAAGGTTTGGATTAACTGCGGTGAAATCCTCTCAAAGGATCTTCAAAACCCAATTCCTGAAGAAGAAAAACATGATGATCGAAAGAGAAGAACAGGTGATAAGCGGAGAAGAGATGACAGAAGCAACCGAAGTGACAGACGAGGCTCCAGAAGGGACGACAGAGCCGAATTGCCCAGAGCTGTAAACCCAAGAAAACGAACAAAACAGAAAGCGCCAGCCGAAGAAACAAAGGTCACAGTTGAAGAATAAAGAAATGCAGGAATCTGCACTTTTAGATAGATAGAGTTTGAAAGGAGGAACAAGCGATGTTAATGCCAAAACGCGTAAAACGTCGTCGTGTCCATAGAGGAAGAATGAAGGGCGAGTCAACCAGGGGAAATACCATCACCTATGGTACGTACGGATTGGTTTCCCAAGAATGCGGTTGGATCACCTCAAATCAAATAGAGGCTGCCAGAATTGCTATGACTAGATCCATTAAAAGAGGTGGTAAAGTTTTCATCAAGATTTTTCCACATAAGCCGGTAACTAAGAAGCCTGCAGAAGTACGTATGGGATCCGGTAAGGGTGCTCCCGAGTATTGGGTGGCCGTAGTAAAACCGGGGCGTATCATGTTTGAGATCGAAGGTGTACCTGAAGATAAGGCAAGAGAGGCCATGCGACTGGCTTCCCATAAGCTCCCTATAAAAAGTAAGTTTGCCATCAAAGGCCAGGAGTTTGCAGAGGGTGGTGACGCATAATGAAGTTAGAGAAAATCAGAGAAATGAATGAGATTGAACTGAATGCAGAAGTGAAGAAACTGAAGAACGAATTGTTTAATCTCCGGTTTCAACAGGTCACAGGTCAGTTGGAGAATCCCATTAAAATGCGAGATGTCAAGAAGAATATCGCAAGAGTCAAGACCATCTTAAGAGAAAAAGAAATTAAGAGAGCGCAAGGGTAAGAAAGGAGGATGTCACTATGATAGAAAAAAACGGAAGAAAAACCAAGGTTGGTTTCGTAGTAAGCGACAAAATGGATAAGACAATCGTAGTTGCTGTAGAAGACTTCGTAAGGCATTCCCTTTATGGAAAATCAGTAAAGCGGACTAAGAAGTTCAAAGCTCACGATGAAAATAATGAATGTAAAATCGGTGATAAAGTAAGAATTATGGAAACAAGACCCCTGTCTAAGGATAAGAGATGGAGACTTGTAGGCGTAATTGAAAAGGTTAAGTAGGGAAGGAGGCACCAATCATGATTCAAGTAGAAACAAGATTAAAGGTTGCTGACAATTCCGGCGCAAAAGAACTATTATGTATCCGTGTTCTCGGAGGAACAAGACGAAAATACGCAGGCATAGGAGATATTGTAGTATGTGCTGTTAAAGAAGCAACACCGGGCGGCATTGTTAAAAAAGGCGATATTGTCAAGGCTGTAGTCGTTCGGACAAAGCAGAGTGCAAGGCGGGTTGACGGTAGCTATGTGAAGTTTGATCAGAATGCAGCGGTTATTATCAAAGAAGATAAAAACCCTGTAGGAACCCGTATTTTCGGGCCGGTAGCAAGAGAGTTGAGAGACAGGAACTTTATGAAGATCGTGTCCTTAGCGCCAGAAGTACTATAGGAGGTGTAAAGGATGCATATTAAAAAAGACGACACGGTGGTTGTGATCACCGGCAAGGATAAAGGGAAAAAAGGTAAAGTTTTAAAGGTTTACCCGAAGACAGACAAGGTAATTGTCGAGGGCGTCAACATACAAACAAAGCATCAGAAACAAACCAGGAAGGCATCGGCTGAAATTAAACACCAGGAAGGGTCAATCCATATTTCGAACGTGATGCTCTGGGATAATAAAGCTAAAGCCCCCACAAGAATCGGATATACCGTTGAAAATGGACGGAAGAAGAGAATCGCAAAAAAGTCCGGCCAGATTTTAGACTAGTGAAAGGAGGGAACAAACTTGGCAGCCAGACTGAAAGAAGCTTATAAAAATGAAGCGTTCAATGCAATGATGGAAAAGTTTAAATATAAGAATGTCATGGAAGTCCCCAAGCTGGAAAAGATTACCATTAACATGGGCCTGGGTGATGCGAAGGACAATGTAAAGATAATGGAGACGGCCGTTGAGGAGTTGGCGTTGATTTCAGGGCAGAGGCCCGTGGTTACGAAGGCAAAGAAATCCGTTGCAAACTTTAAAATAAGGCAAGGGATGCCTATTGGAGCGAAGGTTACTCTTAGAGGAGATAAAATGTATGAATTTGCCGATAAGCTATTCAATATTGCTTTTCCCAGAGTCAGGGACTTTAAGGGCGTTAACCGGAACTCCTTCGATGGCAGAGGCAACTTCGCTATGGGTATCAAAGAGCAGCTTATATTCCCGGAAATCACTTATGATCAGGTTGATTTGATTAAGGGAATGGATATCATATTTACTACAACGGCTAAGACAGACGAAGAGGCTTATGCCCTTTTAGAACTGCTAGGTATGCCGTTTGCGAAGTAACGAGGAGGTAATAAAGTGGCAAAGACATCTCTCAAAATAAAACAGCAGAGAAAACCAAAGTATGCAACAAGGGCCTATACCAGATGTAAACTCTGTGGACGTCCCCATGCATACCTGAGGAAATACGGCATTTGTCGTATCTGCTTCAGAGAATTGGCTTACAAAGGTGAGATCCCCGGTGTTAGAAAAGCCAGTTGGTAATTTAATAAGGAAGGAGGTATCGTAATATGACTATGACAGATCCTGTGGCAGATATGCTAACAAGAATCAGGAATGCCAACACTGTAGGACATGCAACCGTTGATATACCCGCATCTAAAATGAAGAAATCCATAGCAGATATACTTACTAAGGAAGGATATATCAAGGGATATGATATCATAGAAGAAGGCAAGCAAAGCATCATTCGGGTGCAAATGAAATATGGAACAGACAAGGAAAGAGTGATTAGCGGGATCAAAAAAATCTCAAAACCCGGTTTAAAGGTATACGCTAAAACCAATGAGGTACCTAGGGTATTGGGAGGGCTTGGAATCGCAATTATCTCTACGTCAAAAGGTATTGTCAGCGACAAGGATGCTCGGAATCTGGGCGTTGGCGGTGAAGTCATCTGTTATGTTTGGTAGGGAGGAAAGAGAATGTCCAGAATAGGAAAATTACCTGTATCGCTTCCTGCCGGAGTTGAGGTCAAAATCAGTGATAATAATTTAGTTACTGTAAAAGGACCAAAAGGTGAATTGCAGGAGCAGATCAGCAAAAAAATAAAAGTAGAAACCAATGACAACGTGATTACTGTTACTATGAAGGCTGATGATAAGGATGCCAGAGCGGCCCATGGTCTTTCCAGATCCTTGATAAATAATATGGTATTAGGTGTGACCACAGGCTATGAAAAGAAGCTTCAGCTGGTTGGAGTTGGCTACAGAGCGGAGAAAAAGGGCAATGTACTGGTTATGCAGTTGGGTTATTCCCATCCTGTAGAGATGGAAGACCCCAGTGAAATAGTGACAGAGGTCCCCAATCCCAATGAAATTATTATTAAAGGCATCAACAAAGCTATTGTCGGTAACTATGCGGCGAACATCAGAGCTATGAGGGCACCGGAACCCTATAAGGGCAAGGGGATCAAGTATGCAGATGAAGTCGTTCGTAGAAAAGAAGGCAAGACCGGTGCTAAGAAGAAGTAGAAGGGAGTGAAGAAAATGGCTAAAAAGAATAGTAGAAATGACAAGCGACTGGTTAGGCATGTCAGAGTCAGAAAAGACCTTTTCGGTACTCCTGAAAGACCGAGATTGTGTGTGTATCGAAGCCATGCCAATATTTTTGCTCAAATCATAGATGATGTAAACGGAAATACCCTTGTATCTGCATCCACCCTGGATAAGGATATTAAAGAAAAGGTTCCCTACGGTGGTAACAAAGAGGCTTCTAAATTAGTGGGAGAAAGCCTTGCCAAGAGAGCTTTGGATAAGGGGATTAATACCGTATGCTTTGATAGAGGCGGATTTTTATATCACGGCAGAATAAAGGAACTGGCTGAAGGTGCACGTTCTGTCGGTTTGAAATTCTAACAGGAGGAGGAAAAGAATGCGACAAAATAAGATAGATGCATCCAAGCTCGACTTGCAGGAATCCATCGTAAATATCCGGCGTGTTACCAAGGTCGTAAAAGGCGGTAAAAACTTTAGATTCAGCGTTACCGTAGTCGTAGGCGATGGGGAAGGTCATGTTGGCGTCGGACTTGGAAAAGCTCAGGAAATACCTGAAGCGGTAAGAAAAGCTATTGAGGATGCAAAAAAGAGATTAATCTATGTTCCTACTGTTGGAACTACCATCCCTCATAGGTCTCTGGGCGTATTCGGTGCAGGAAGGGTTTTGATTATGCCTGCAGCTCCGGGTACAGGTGTTATCGCAGGCAGCTCCGTGCGTATCGTACTGGAAAAAGCCGGAATTAAGGATGTAAGAGCCAAGTCCATCGGAAGCAATAATACGGGAAACATGGCGTCTGCAACCATTGAAGGGTTAAGAAATCTAAAGACCTTGGAAAATATCGGGAAACTGAGAGGAAAAACAAAGGCAGAAATACTAGGATAAGGAGGACACGAATATGGCTGACAAAAAAGTAAAGATTACTTTAACTAAGAGCCCTATAGGCGCTTCTCCAAATCATAGAAAGATAGTAGAAGCGTTAGGACTTAAGAAAATGCATCAGGCAATTGAGCAACCTGACAATCCGCAGACCCGCGGAGCAATTGAAAAAATAAGACATCTTGTCACAGTGGAAGAACTGTAAAAAGGAGGTGTAAGAAGACATGAAGTTACATGAACTTAGAGCCCCCGAAGGTTCTACAAAAAAATCCAAAAGGAAGGGCAGAGGGACCGGATCAGGCCAGGGCAAAACTGCCGGAAGAGGTATGAATGGCCAGAATTCCAGAAGTGGCGGCGGGACCAGACTTGGTTTTGAAGGCGGCCAGATGCCCCTGTATAGAAGGATTCCCAAGAGAGGGTTTACTAATATATGGAAGAAAGAATGGGAAATTATTAATGTTGAGGATCTCAACATTTTTGAAGAGGGTACTGAGATTACCCCACAGATGCTGGTTGAAGCAGGACTTGCAAAAAAAGTGGTTGACGGTATTAAAATTCTCGGAGACGGAACTCTGGAAAAGAGTGTAACCGTAAAGGCTCACAAATTCAGCAAAACTGCAATCGAAAAAATTGAGTCTGCCGGAGGAAAGGTCCAGGTGATCTAATATGGAGATGCTACGGACAATTGCTCGAGCTTGGAAGATTCCAGATATTAGAAAGAAGATTATTTTTACTCTTCTGATGTTACTAATCTTTCGGTTAGGCTCTAACATTCCGGTTCCCGGAATTGACAGGAGCATTCTGGACGAGGTATTCTCCGGGGATATGGGGTTGCTGAGTCTCTTTGACTTATTTTCCGGTGGAGCTTTCAGCAACTTTACCATTTTTGCTCTCAGCATCACCCCTTATATTACAGCGTCGATTATATTCCAACTTCTGACTATTGCTATACCTAGTCTGGAAGCACTTGCCCGGGAAGGGACAGAGGGAAGAAAGAAGATTGCCCAGTATACTCGTTACCTGACAGTTGTTTTGGCATTTATACAGGCAATAGGCTTAGCGGTCGGACTTTTCAGGGATGCAGTTCCCGACAAGAGTTTCTTTAACATTTCCGTTATTGTATTGGTTTTGTCGGCAGGTACCGCATTTCTTATGTGGCTCGGCGAGCAAATCAACGAAAACGGAATCGGAAACGGTATTTCCCTTATCATCTTTGGAGGAATCGTTGCAAGAGCACCAAGAGCCATCCATACCACATGGCTTTCCTATAATGCAGGAGAAGTAGGACTTTTCTCCATACTCTTGTTCATCTTGTTCGCCCTTGTGGTAGTAGTTGGAATCGTCTTGGTACAACAAGGTCAGAGGAAGATCCCGGTACAGTATGCAAAGCGGGTGGTAGGCAGGAAAATGTACGGTGGACAGAGCACACATATTCCCATGAAGGTTAATCAGGCGGGAGTAATCCCCGTCATCTTTGCCATCTCGCTCCTGCAATTTCCGTTAACCATAACCTATTTTATTCCGGGAACAGGCTTTTCAGAATTTATAACGAAATGGCTTTCTCCGGCAGGAAATCCCGGTGTATGGGTTTATGCACTGTTTAATATTATATTGATCATGTTCTTTACTTACTTCTATACGGCAGTTACTTTTAACCCTATGGATGTAGCAAATAATATGAAGGCAAACGGGGGATTTATCCCCGGAATACGTCCGGGCAGATCCACTGTTGAATATTTAAATAAGGTAATGACAAGAATCACTTTTGTTGGGGCAATCTTTCTAGCCGCAGTAGCCACGATGCCTACTCTGATTCAAGAGTTCTCAGCTTTAAAAATCGGATTTGGCGGGACTTCGCTGTTAATTGCAGTAGGTGTGGCTTTGGATACAATGAAACAGCTGGAGACCCAGATGGTGATGCGTAATTATCAAGGCTTCTTAAAGTAAGGAGGCGGAAAGGAATAGATATGTTTCGATTGGTATTGTTAGGTCCGCCGGGTGCCGGCAAGGGTACACAAGCGGTAAAAATTGCAGAAAAGTATCAAATTCCTCACATCTCCACTGGAGATATCTTTAGGAAGAATGTGAAGGAGGGTACTCCCTTAGGAAAAAAAGCTAAAGAATACATGGATAAAGGGGAACTGGTTCCCGATAAATTGGTGGTGGAACTGGTGACCGATCGGCTGGATGCGGCTGATTGTAAGAATGGTTTCCTGTTGGATGGATTTCCCCGAACGGTATTCCAGGCAGAAAAATTGGATCAGTACTTAGAAGTCAAAGGCATTGCCCTTGACAAAGTTATTGATATAAGTGGGGATGAGGAGGTACTCCTTGAGAGAATGATTGGTAGAAGAGTTTGTCGAGCTTGTGGAGCACCCTATCATATAAAAAATATGCCTCCAAAAGAGGAAGGGATTTGTGACATCTGTGGTGGAGAAGTGTATCAGAGAGCAGATGATACAGAAGAAACGGTAAGGAATCGGTTTCAGGTATACCAGAAGCAAACAATGCCTTTGATTGCCTATTATGAAAAGCTTGCTAATATTATTCATATACAGAGTGCCGGTAGTCCGGATACCGTCTTTGCATCCATCATCTCCGTATTGGGAGTGTAGAATGATTATCATAAAGTCACATGAAGAAATCCAACTGATGAGGGAAGCCGGAGCAGTAACTGCTCAGATTCTGGCTCACCTCTTTCAGATCATTCGGCCGGGGATTACCACAAAGGATGTGGACGATTATGTCGAGAGAACCATTCTTAAGTATAAGATGATTCCTGCATTCAAAGGGTATAATGGTTATCCGGCCAGTGCTTGCGTCTCTGTGAACCAGCAAGTGGTCCATGGAATCCCCTCAAAAAACCGAATACTACAGGAAGGGGATATTGTCAGTGTAGATGTAGGAACGATTCACAGAGGTTATTACAGCGATGCTGCCAGAACCTATCCTGTGGGAGAAATTGACGAAGAAGCACAAAGGCTGATCACAACAACAAGAGAAAGTTTCTATGAGGGATTAAAATTTTGCAGGTCGTGCTACCGGCTTTCAGATGTATCCCATGCCATCCAGAAACGGGTGGAGGAAGACGGGTTTTCCGTAGTAAGGGATTTCGTGGGACACGGGATTGGCAGATCTATGCATGAAGAACCACAGATTCCAAATTACGGTTCACCGGGCAGAGGACCTAAGCTGACTCCCGGTATGGTTCTGGCCATCGAGCCGATGGTAAATGAGGGAACCTATCAAGTTGCAGTTCTGCCCGACAACTGGACGGTGGAAACGGCGGATGGGAAGAGATCCGCTCATTATGAGAATACCGTGGTGGTTACAGAAAATGAACCCATGTTGTTGACGAGACTGGATGGATCTGAAAGTATGGAGGTATGACCTATGGCAAAAAAGGATGCGATTGAAGTATTCGGTACAGTGATGGAGGCACAACCAAATGCCATGTTCATTGTAAAACTTGAAAATGGCTATGAAGTGCTTGCACATATTTCCGGAAAGATTAGAATGAACTTTATCCGAATTCTGCCCGGGGATAGGGTAAAAGTGGAATTATCCCCTTATGACCTTTCCAGGGGTAGAATTACTTGGAGAGAAAAATAAATCGAAGATTTGTGCATTGAGCATGATAAGGAGGAACAAAATGAAAGTGAAAGCCTCAGTAAAACCCATATGTGAAAAATGCAAGGTGATTAAGAGAAATGGCAAAGTTATGGTCATTTGTGAAAATCCAAGGCATAAGCAGAGGCAAGGATAAGCCTGAATTAACCTTTTTGGGAGCGGCTGTGGTTTCCTGCCGTGAGGCAGCGAAACAACCAGGAGGGAATTCATATAGAAATAAGTATACGTACTGTGTATGTAACAATTAACAAATAAGAAGGAGGAAACAGCATATGGCTCGTATAGCCGGTGTCGACTTACCAAGAGATAAGAGAGTAGAAATTGGACTCACCTATATATACGGCATTGGAAGACCGACGGCAACGGAGATTCTGAATAAGGCAGGGATTAATCCCGGCACCAGAGTCAAAGACCTGACGGAAGACGAAGTAGGTGCAATCAGAAAGATTATCGACTCTGAGTACCATGTAGAAGGTGACCTGAGGAGAGAAGTCTCTTTAAACATCAAAAGGCTGATGGAAATCGGTTGTTATAGAGGAATCAGACATAGAAGAGGTTTACCTGTCAGAGGACAGAACACAAAGACCAATGCAAGAACAAGAAAAGGCCCCAAAAAGACTGTGGGTAGAAAGAAGAAGTAAAGGAGGTTCGAAGGAATGGCAAAACAACCAATTAAGAAAACAGTACGCAAAAAAAGAAGAGAGCGGAAAAATATCGAGCGGGGCCAGGCACATATTCAGTCGACCTTCAATAATACTTTGGTGACACTGACAGATCTGAGTGGCAATGCTCTTTCGTGGTCCAGCGCTGGTTCTCTGGGTTTTAAGGGATCCAGAAAATCCACTCCTTTTGCGGCCCAAATGGCTGCTGAAGAAGCTGCAAAAGGTGCGATGGAACATGGTCTCAAGACGGTGGAAGTATACGTTAAAGGTCCGGGGTCCGGACGTGAGGCTGCAATCAGAGCGTTGCAGACTGCCGGTCTTGAAATTAACATGATTAAAGACATTACCCCGATTCCACATAACGGATGCAGACCGCCGAAGAGAAGAAGAGTATAATGAAAGGGAGGTGTCATTAGTATGGCTAGATATATCGATCCTTCCTGCAGACTTTGCAGAAGGGAAGGACAAAAGCTGTTTTTAAAAGGCGAAAGATGTTATAGCACAAAATGTGCGGTTGAAAAAAGAAACTATGCGCCGGGACAGCATGGACAAAGCAGAAGGGTCAAGGTAACTGAATATGGTCTTCAGTTAAGAGAGAAGCAAAAGGCAAAGCGTTTCTACGGCCTTCTTGAAACCCAGTTTAGAAATTACTTTGATAAAGCTGCTAAGAAAAAAGGCTTAACCGGTGAAAACCTGCTGGTTTTCCTTGAAACCAGATTTGATAACGTAGTCTTCCGTATGGGATTTGCTTCTTCAAGAAAAGAAGCCAGACAGTTGGTAACTCACAATCACTTTACCGTAAATGGTAAAAAGCAAAACATTCCATCCTTCCAATTAAAGGAAGGCGATGTGGTAAAAGTGAAAGAGAAGAGTACAACTTCTCCAAAGTTTAGAGAAATCAGAGATATGTCAATCAGTACTCCTTCTTGGATCACCGTTGATACAGATAAGCTTGAGGGTAAAGTCGTTGCAATGCCTAGGAGAGAAGAAATTGATACTCCGATCGCAGAGCATCTCATCGTTGAGCTCTACTCTAAGTAATAACTAGGGGTTGGATGGATCTGAGAATAAGGAGGGTTTTACAATGATCGAAATTGAAAAGCCGACAATCGAATGTATCTATAGTGAAGAGGATAGTAATTATGGGAAATTTGTGGTAGAGCCTTTGGAAAGGGGCTACGGAACCACATTGGGAAACAGCTTGAGAAGAATTCTTTTAAGTTCTCTTCCCGGTGCAGCTGTAACATCCGTAAAAATAGATGGAATTCTCCACGAATTTTCTACTATTCCCGGTGTGAAGGAAGACGTAACCGAGATTATTCTGAACCTCAAGAAACTTTCCGTACGTTTGAACGGCGAAAATACAAAAAGGGCGATTATCAATGCAGTTGGTCCTAAAGAAGTAACCGCCGGTGATATTATCGCAGATAGTGAGTTGGAAATCCATAACCCGGATTTGCACATTGCCACACTTGAAGAAAATGCCTCATTGGTAATGGAGATTAATATTGCCAGAGGTAGAGGTTATGTGCCTGCAGAACTGAATAAAACTGAGAACATGCCCATTGCCATGATTCCGGTGGATTCCATTTTCACACCAGTATCCAGAGTTAATTTTAGTGTTGAAGATACTCGGGTCGGACATGTTACTGACTTTGACCGACTGGTACTGGAGATCTGGACTGACGGCAGCATTGATCCTAAAGAAAGCGTTTCTATTGGTGCTAAAATCATGCAGGAGCATCTAAAGTTGTTCATTGATCTGACAGACAGCATGGATGCAGTAGAGATTATGGTAGAGAAGGAAGAGGACCAAAAGGAAAAAGCTTTGGAGATGACCATTGAAGAACTGGAGTTGTCCGTTCGTTCTTTTAATTGCTTAAAACGAGCTTCCATCAACACGGTTGAGGAATTGACTCATCGTACGGAAGAGGACATGATGAAGGTACGTAATTTAGGTAAAAAATCATTGGATGAAATCAAGAACAAACTGGATGAGCTGGATCTTAGCCTCAAACCAAGCGATGACTAGCACCGAAAAATGATAATAAATAAGGAGGTAATGCTATATGCCGGGCTATAGAAAACTAGGCAAACCGACTGCTCATAGAAAATCGATGCTCCGGAATCAGGTGACTGACCTATTTCGTGAAGGAAGAATCACAACCACCGATTGTAGAGCAAAGGAAGCAAGAAAACTGGCTGAAAAGATGATCACATTGGGCAAGCGTGGTGACCTGCATGCAAGAAGACAGGCTATGTCCTATCTCTTTGATGAAGATGTGGTTACCAAGTTGTTTGATGAGATCAGTCCTAAATATGCAGATAGAAATGGTGGCTATACCAGAATTCTAAAGTTGGGCCCCAGACAGGGCGACAGTGCTGAGATGGTATTTTTGGAATTGGTCTAATTAAATAAAAAGCCCGCTCCTAGAATAAACCTTGAGCGGGTTTTCTATTGACAAAATCAGTGTAAGACGCTATCATAATGAGGTGGCTGTAATAACGAGGTGTGGCTCAGTTTGGTAGAGCGCTACGTTCGGGACGTAGAGGCCGCAGGTTCAAATCCTGTCACCTCGACCAATAAAAACTTGGATATCTTTTGATATCCAAGTTTTTATTTGATAAAGTGTAGGATTTTGAACCTGCGGCAAAAGGGGTATCGGGGAAGAGTATCTCCCCCGATCAGAGCGAAAGCAAGTTGAAGAGCGGACTACACCTTCGGGGGTGACAGGGACGAGGAACGAGACCCGCCAAGAGGGGGCAGCGCCCCCTATGGAACGCCGTCAGGTGTTGCCGTAGTGTTCAAATCCTGTCACCTCGACCAAGTATGTAAGGGAAGTAAAGGACCATCTCTTACTTCCGAGAAATTGAAGAACTTTATGTATGTTTTCTCTCAAACATGGCAAAATATACTTTAATTATTAAATGAGGGAGAGATGACTATGGAGCGTATGGGAAAAAATACCGATGACATGTGGGATGCGGTAAAAGATGCTGCACGTGATGTTAAGGAAAAAGCAGAGGATTTGAAAGATAAAGCAGAAAACAATGTGGCAGATGTATTTGATCGGGTGGAAAATAAATTGGATCAAACGGGAGACCGGGTGGAGAATCGAGTAGAGGACATGGTTGACCAAGTAGAGGGGCGTCTGAATCATACAATAGATAAAGCCACAAAGAAATTAAAAAAGCGTTTTTAAATGTTTAAACAGATGAAAGAGGAGGCGGATCTCCTCTTTTTTTTCAGTTCCTCAGAGTAGAGTTCTTCGTCCCAACAGTCGTAGAACTCTTCATGAAGGAAATAGTCCATGTCGAGAATGGAATCATCCGACATCGATTTAATTTCCGATTTTGTATAGCCATCAGGAGGATT
>JAQUJQ010000189.1 GCA_028680875.1 Eubacteriales bacterium | reverse complement strand
ATCCGTTCAACCTCGGAGGAAAAATCCGCATGGCCCGGTGTATCGACGATATTAATTTTTACATCATTATGCATGACAGAGCAGTTTTTTGAGTAAATGGTAATACCTCTCTCCCGTTCTATCTCATTACTGTCCATTATACAATTTTCAACTTCTTCATTATCCCTAAATACCCCGCTTTGTGCTAAAAAAGCATCTACCAGAGTAGATTTACCTGCATCAACATGGGCGATAACTGCAATATTGATGATTTTCTGTCTTGTGTTCACATATATTCCTTCTTCCTCAAAGCAATTGTTTTCAAACTGTACAAGTATAACATAGTTTCCCTTTTTTTTAAAATAAAATAACCAAAGCACATCTTTATCAGCCTATACATAGTATAAACTATGTGAAAAATAAGAAAGGAGTGTGCTGCAATGCCCTCGGTGTTCTTAAGCCCTTCCACCCAAGAATATAATCCTTATGTTATTAACGGTGGCAGTGAAGAATATTACATGAATCTGATTGCAGATGCAATGATTCCCTATTTAAACGCATCGGGCATCAGCTATGGCCGAAATGATCCGGCCGGTAACGTCTCTACATCTATTGCCTCTTCCAATGCAGGAGATTTCGACGTTCATCTGGCGATTCATTCGAATGCATCGCCCCCCAATATGCAGGGAGCATACAGAGGTCCTGACGTATACTATTACACCTACAGCCCGAAAGGCAAACAGCTGGCGGAGATTATAACTGCCAATCTAAAAGAGATTTATCCGCTTCCGGAATTGGTTATCTTACTTCCTAACAATACCTTGGCAGAATTACGGCGGACCAGAGCACCTGCCGTACTGGTGGAAGTAGCTTACCATGACAATTATGACGATGCCCGATGGATTCAAAGCAATATAGACTCCATAGCCCGAAACCTGGTTTTGTCATTGACCGAGTATTTTGGGATTCCATTTGTCAACCCCTGATATCTTTTGTAGGAGTTACCAGCCGCCACCGCCTGCGCCACCCATACCTCCCCCTGAAAAGCCTCCTCCACCGGAAAACCCGCCACCGCCAAGGCCGCCTCTTCCCGTGGATGGAGGCACACTGAAGTTTGTCTGCATGGAACGGGTATACAGATTAAAAGAGTGGAAGAACAAAAGAGTGTTGAATTGATGACCGTAAAAACTCCCTCCATACCATTGAGGTGGAGGTACAGCTATGGTTTCAAATTTCTTAGCCCACTGCTCCGTCAGTCCAAAGACATAGGCATATGGCAATACATTATAGAAATACTGAGGATTTTCATCCACCAATCGTTTTATGCGATCCAACTCCGCTGTACGGATAAATTCCTTAAAGCCCAGTATTTTGCCTAACAAAGCCGCACTTTGCCTGGTTCTTTGTTTCATCCTTGAAGCAAAAAACCAAGAAATAAGAGATGCAATCACAGCAAAGGCTCCCGCAATTATTAAGTTAATCATATAATGACAAAAAGCTAAAAATCCTAAAAGGCTTAGGGCTAAGACAATTCCTGCAACTATTCTCCCTCCTGCCTTTTTTGCGGCTGTTGCACTGTATTTCCGATCGTAAATTGAAATTAATAATAAGAAACAAGCCAATATAACAATGATAAGAGGAAGGGATAAAACTCCTAAATATATAGGATGATACGTATACCCTGTACCGAGGAAAGCCGTAGCAAGTAATGGCATAACCATCAATACTGATGCGATGAATCTTGCTCCTATAGAATTTTGGGTAAATATTCTTTGTTTTTTATTTTTTGTAAAATATTCCTGCAATTGCTTCTGAGCTTTTGTAAAATCGGTATAGAAACTGCCTTTTAGTTCTTCCATGGTCACTCGGTCGCCTTGGCGAAACAGCCCGTTGAAAATGGTTCTTTCATAGTTCTTTGTATCCAAAGGCAACTCCCTATTCTTTACTAAGGTAAAGGATTCATTTTTGCCCTCTTCGATTTTTAGATAGCCTTCATTTGCAAAGTGAATAATCAGAGATACCATATCCTTGCTATCCACTTTACCATCGATAATATATCCAACCTCTGATGGATTCACCTGACTTGGGGGATAAAACTCAACGGTTTTAACCACCTTGGGATCTCTACCAAAGAAAAACCAGAGAAGAAAACCGGCAACCGGTGACGCTATTATGATTGCCAGCAATAATGTAAGCATCCAGTCACTGGTTTTTTCTTCTTTAAAATAACCCTCAGGCAATAAAATCCTTAGGGTGACCCCTTCTCCCTGCGCAAGTGGACGGATTGTCTCTCCGGAAATTACGTTATCCGATACGGACCAGTTAACAGCGTTTGTGTCTGTACTTCCATAGGCTCCTGTAAGAAATTCGACCTCACTTTCCATGAAGGTATCCGGCATTTTAACGGTAAAACCGGCATTGTTAATGGATGTGTTCCAGTCTGTAGGCAAAAGTCCCCAGTAAAGCTGATCAAAGGCATCGATCCTATCGTCATAAGCGGTGACCCGGTAGGAAATCGTATAAGTCATAGGTCCAAGAACATATTGATCCGGATCGCCGATTTTTAGTACGATGCTGTTGTTTTCATAACTCGTTTCATAATTGTATCCCGGAATCTTTATATCGGAAATCTTTACCTTATATGCCTGCTGTACGGCTTCTCCGTTTTTTTCATAATAAATATAGCCGGCATAGGGAATGTACCTGTATATCCCGTGGCTGTATTCGGTAAAATTCATTGTAATGGTCTCAGTAACTGTCCATGAATTGTCTCTTTGGACATCCATCGATACATCATACCGTTCTGTAACAAAAGCGGCTCCGCTGGCAAAGCAGGTGGCCATTGCCAATAGGAACACAACCATACAGATTATTGTTATTGACCGTTTCATGATACTCCTCTAAAATTTAACCTCAACTCTCTCCCGTTGGGTTTCATCGGAAACCTCAAATAAGGGTTTCCGGACAAATCGGAAGATACCGGCTATAATATTACTCGGGAACATTTCCGTCTTAATGTTATATTCTTTGACAATGGCGTTATAATATTTCCGTGAATTGGCGATTTCATCTTCCATTCTTTGGAGCTGTCCTTGTAAGTCTAAAAAATTTGTATTCGCCTTCAAATCCGGATAGGCTTCTGCAAGAGCAAACAGGTTTCTTAAGGCTCCTGTCAACATGTTCTCTCCAATTATCTTCTCTTCCATGCTTCCTGCTGTAGCTGCCATATTTCGAGCCTGAATCACCTTTTCCAATGTGCCGGCTTCATGGGCCGCATAACCCTTTACAGTCTCCACGAGATTAGGAATCAAGTCATATCTTTTTTTCAAGTAAACGTCCATTGTTGCAAACGCTTCTTCTACCATATTTCTAAGTTTGATAAAGCCGTTGTAAGCGGCAATTATCCAGATTGCCAGGAGCACTACTACCCCGATGATAATGAGTAAAACTACAGTACCCGTTCCCATAATTAAAATCCTCCTTATATTTTTAATTGACCCTTATTCTATCTCCCAATTAATGGGATGCCCAAATTGAGATAAAAATGTATTTGTTTTGGAAAAATGTTCACATCCGAAAAAACCGTTGAAAGCTGATAAAGGGCTGGGATGAGGAGCTGTTAATATTAAATGGTTCGGATTTGTAATAAATGGCGCTTTGGATTTGGCATTTGCTCCCCATAATAAGAATACCATCGGTTCCTTCCGTTTATTCAATAATTCTATAATCTTATCAGTAAAGATTTCCCAGCCTTGACCCTTATGAGAATTGGCCTGCCCCTCTCTCACTGTAAGGACCGTATTTAAGCGTAAAACCCCCTGATCCGCCCAGGCTTTCAAATAGCCGTGATTTGGAGGACTGATTCCTAAATCCGT
>JAQUJQ010000188.1 GCA_028680875.1 Eubacteriales bacterium | reverse complement strand
GTTCGATGGTTTTTTGTTTTATGAAGACAGAACGGATTTGGGTGACGGCCACGCATTCGAGCAGCATGCCTATTTGTTTCAAAAAGATAGAGCCCGCAAATCTGAATGGAAATGGCTTTTGGATCGCATATTTACTTCCGGTAAATCCCTGTCAGCTTTGAATGAACTAATTCAGGAGACTGTTGTCAGAGAGGAAATCGTGCCATCAAGAAAAAGGAAGATCATCTTGTCAATACCTGAGCCGTTGAGCGGACAGCTGGACTGGGGGGATTTAAATGGGAAGGTGCTTGATTTTGCAAATGATTCAGATAGGGTTGAAGCTGTCCGATGGTATATCGACCAGTTGGTTGATCGCTTCCAGGCAGCTCGCTACGAACACCTTGAGTTGTCGGGTTTTTATTGGTTAAGACCTAATGATGAGTTGTCATTTCAACTGATGCCCATTATTGCATCATACATCAAAAGCCAAGGGTATAAATTTTATTGGAGACCTTCCTATGGCCAATTCAGGGGAAATAACTGGAAATCATACAATTTCGATGCGGTATACCTGACCCCGGATCATTTAACAACATCCTGGTTTAAAAAGATAAATGTTGAGAGAGCATGTACTTATGCTTCGTTGTATAACATGGGGTTGGAAGTTGATCTTGATAATTTGGTCAAACGGTATGCACTTTATCGTGAAAAGTTCACAGATTATATGGAGGTCTATTCTGAGCAGAATGTCTTCACGAAAGCAGCCATGTCATATAAAGATGGAGATGGGATCATTTACGAGATGTCTCAGAGTTCGAATTCAGCGCTGAATGATATCTATAACCAGGTGATTGATTCCGTGGCAGCACGACAGATAAGAGCTGATAAATATTACCTTAACATGAAAAAATAAAAATTAATGTACAAGAAAATATTTTCCACCCTGTTGCTTATATCCAATATCTTCATCTATTGTCATGGGCAATACGGTGCAGATGACACCTACCTGGATAGTATAAAAAACAATTTCAATTACTTGCCGATCTACTCACCTCAAACAAGCTATATTGCTGATATGGTACTGTTATACCAGGGTGGAGCAGCGAGGCTGCCCTATACCAAAGATCAAATTGCTCCATATATTTATAAGTACAACGATAAGGGAGGAGTTGATTGGCTCTTTGACGGTTTTTTATTTTTGGAGTTTAAAACTTTCGATGGCTATAGCTTTATTCAGGAATTTTTTAGCAGGGAGCCGCATAGAGCACGAAAAAATGAGTGGGAAAAACATCTCGATAAGGTTTTTGAAGAGGGTAAAGCTGTTTCTGCATTGAATGAGGTCCTGAATGATTTAAATAACTCCGGTTTCAAGCCAAAGCGAAAACGTAAAGTTATACTATCTCTGCCTGAGCCAATGAGCGGGCAGAAAGATTGGGGTCGTCTAAATGACAGAAAAATGGATTTTTCAGTCGATGAAGACAGGTTACTTGCACTGCGATGGTATATTGACGAGATAATCACCCGATTTTCAAATAAAAAATATAAACATATAGAGTTAGCCGGTTTTTATTGGACCAAGGAGAGTGATGATTTATCCGAAAGGCTTGTTCCTCCCATATCTCAATATGTCAACAACAAAGGCTATATCCTTAACTGGATACCCAATTGGGGACCCCATCGTGGTAAGCATTGGAAGAAACGTGGTTTTAATGCTGCCTATATTCAACCCAATACATTTTTCTCTACCGGGAACAGCAAGAATCTTCCCAGAGTATGTACCTATGCCTCTATTCATCAAATGGGTTTGGAGGTTGAATTTGATCACAATTTAAGTAAAGCGTCCTATCAACAAAAGCTGCATGATTATTTTGATAACTTTGAAAAATATAAGGTATTGGAAAAATCTGCAATTGCATATTATGAAGGCGGACGTCAATTCTTGACACAACTTGTGCATGGGGATACCCCGGAGCTTAAGATGCTATATAAGAGGCTGACGGATATAATAATCGAACGGCAAAGAAGGGTTGATGAAATATATTTGAGAGAACATTTCCCCGATACAGATGAATAGTTTATGTTAAAAAATTTACCCATCAAGTTTTCTATTGAATCTATTTCAATCTGTTTTAAGAAAGAAAGATTTTTAACAATAGTGATGCTTATTGCTCTGTTGCTTGGGAACAGCGCTTACCCTCAATCTCAGGAGTATATCTCACTTAAAGAGGCTGTGCTCAGAGTGGAATCCAAACAAAAACAAAAGTGGTATGTATTTCCCGAGAAAAGAGAAAATATAATCAAGTGGAATGATTCATGTAGAACAATCTGGCTAGATGACAAATATATGAGCTCTTTTTCCATGGATGCAAAGTCGAATGAAGCTTTTGTTTTTCAACTGGCAATATGGGCCGCAGAAACCAGTCTGAAGAATATCGATATTTCATTCAGTAATTTTACTGATAGATATGGTAATAGCATACCTGCAAAAAACTTTCACTCTTTCAGTACCGAAGGATTCGATAGTTCCGGTTCATACTTTAGCCAAAAAACAGAAGTGTTGGAAGGAACAATTCATCCTCTATGGGTAGGTGTCGATCTGGAGAAGATAAAATCTGGCTTCTATTCTGGCGATATAATTGTTCGAGCTGATTCGACCTTTAAAAAAGTACCCGTTGCAATAAATATTAAAGGGAAAGTTCTTTCCAAACATCGGTTTGATAAAGGGAATAGTTTAAGTAGGTTATTTTGGCTTAATAGCAGGCTTGGCATTGATGATGATGTGACAGAAGGGTATGTTCCGATAGATAAAGAAAGAAACACGCTTTATTTTTTTGGAAGGTCCGTTGAGATTAATGAATATGGGTTACCCGAAAAGATAAATAGCTATTTTTCAGATAATAACGAGGATATCACGCATACTCCAACGCCCATACTAAATAGTCCTTTTCAATTTTTAATCGAGAGAGAAGATGGGACAATCATTGAATTGAAACCTGGGCAATTTCGTTTTACTGATATCACTCCGGCATATGTGCTTTGGGAAACGACAAATAGTTCGCCTGAATGTGATGTGAAATGCACAGGTCGATTGGAATTTGATGGATTCGCTGAAATCCATTTAGGTGTAAAAGCGAAACAATCCTTAAAAATCAAGGATATTAGACTTGAAGCCCACTGGGAGAAGAACAAAGCAATTTACATGATGGGTCTTGGCAAGGAGGGTGGATTGAGAACAGATGAACTGAAATGGAAATGGGATTCAACAAAACGTCAGGATAATTTATGGATGGGGGGGGTAAACGGAGGGTTGGCCGTTAAATTGAAATCTGAGCCTTATCGACAACCGGTAGTTTTGGGAAACTATCGTCATTATCCTTTATTAATGCCACAATCATGGGACAATGATGGTAAAGGTGGAATTAAAATTGTTGAAGAGGCTAATAATGTGAAATATACTGCCTATTCAGGTCAGAGGACATTAGATTCGACATCCATATTACATTTTAATATTGAATTGCTTATTACACCGTTTAAAAAAATTGAGAAAGGTATCAAGTATCATGATCGTTATTATCATGGTGCTGTGAATAGTGCCATTTCAAAAATACCATTGGCAAAAAATGCTGAAGCCAATATTTTAAACATTCATCATGGAGAAGATGCAATTCCTTTCATTAATTACCCTTATCACGACGAGACAATTCCGATACTGAAACAGGTAGTTGATAAAGCACACAACAATGGACTTAGATTAAAGGTTTATTATACGACAAGAGAACTAACTGTGAATTGTCCTGAATTTTATGCTTTAAAATCATTGAATGGAGAAATAATTTTACCCGGAACCGGTAATAATTATACCAATCACAATCATT
>JAQUJQ010000187.1 GCA_028680875.1 Eubacteriales bacterium | reverse complement strand
TAGTTTCTATCAATAACCAGGGAGAAGGCTTCTCTTACAAGAGGATTGTCAAAAGGTGCCTTTTCGGTCTGGAAGCAAACATAATATGTTCCAACATAATCAGCAACCTTTAATTGACCGGATTCCAGTAAGGCCGTAACTTCATCCATAGGATATCCTTCATTGAAATCCAACTCACCACTATTAAAAGCAGCCAACATAGCATTATCATCATCCATCAAAACAAATTTCAAAGAATCGGGGCCCAGATTATCTACGTCATAGTGATTAGGATTGGGAACCATCATGATGTAGGAGTTGTGTACCCACTCACTCATCATATAAGGTCCATTGCTGACGTATGTGGCGGGATCAAATGTCCACTGATCTCCGTATTCCTCTATGATATCCTTGCGTACCGGGAAAGTCGCAGGGAAGGCAGCAATTTCTGTAAAGTAAGGAATTGCCGTATGGAGTGTAACTTCAAAGGTTTTTTCGTCTAAAGCAACAGCTGCCAACTCATCAGGAGCCTTTTCTTCCGCTAAAATTTCATTGGCATTGAGTACACAATCGAGCATGTAACTGTAGTCAGCCACTGTAGCCGGATCGACCAATCGTTTCCAGGCATATTCAAAATCATAAGCGGTTACAGGTTCACCGTCGGACCAGAGAGCATCTTCTCTCAAATGGAAGGTGTAAACCAAACCATCATCACTAATATCCCAGCTTTCCGCCATACCGGGAGCTAATGTGGCATTACCTTCTCCGTCATCAACCCATTTGATAAGGCCTTCAAACGAGTGCTGTAGCATAATTGCTCCATCAACTGCACTGTTTAAGGCCGGATCTATGGTTGAAGGTTCGGAAGCAATACAGATAGCCAAATCAAGGGTATCTGCATCTTCACCATTACCCTCTCCGCCTCCGCATGCTGCTAATGTAAAGACCATGCTGAAAGCGAGAAGTAAGACTAAAAACTTCTTCATAAAATTTCTCCTCCTTCTTTGCCTTTTGGCAAAATTCAAATTGGTTACACCAATCTGATGCTATCATCAAGTATACATTAATGCTTTTAGATAGTAAAGTGTTTATTGCCTATATAATATGACAGGCTGCGAAATGATCAGGTGCCATTTCCCTCCATTCCGGCACTTCTTCTCTGCACCGTTGGACTGCATAAGGACACCTTGTATGGAATCGACATCCGGAAGGAGGATTCATTGGGCTGGGGATATCTCCCTCCAAAATAATCCGTTTCCGTGAGCGGCTCTTTATCGGATCAGGAACCGGTACTGCAGACAACAGAGTCTTTGTATAAGGATGTAGGGGATTTTTATTCAATTCATAGCTTTTTCCCAATTCGACTATATTACCGAGGTACATAACACCAATTCGATTGGAAATATGTTTAACCACGGATAAATCATGGGCAATAAACAAATAAGTCAGGTTCAATTCATTCTGCATATCCTCTAGCATATTTACTATTTGGGACTGGATGGACACATCCAAAGCAGAAATCGGTTCATCGCAAACGATAAATTGCGGTTCCACTGCCAAGGCCCGGGCAATACCGATTCGTTGTTGCTGTCCTCCTGAGAATTCATGAGGATAACGGTTGGAGTGCTCGCTGTTCAGTCCTACCTGGGTTAGCAGCTGCTGGATCTTGTCTAACCTGTCCTTTTTACTGTTATACAGTTTATGAATATCCATGGCTTCTCCAACAATCTCTCCTACTGTCATTCGTGGATCCAAAGATGCAGAAGGATCCTGGAATATGATCTGCATCTTCCGCCTGTAAGGAAGCATTTTTACATGTGTTATTTCTTTTCCTTCATAAAAGATTTTACCTGAAGTAGGCTCGTGAAGGCGGAGAATAGCCCGACCTAAAGTGGTTTTCCCACAGCCGGATTCGCCGACTAGACCTAATGTTTCTCCTTTTCGGATAAAGAAATTGACATCCTCTACAGCCTGTACATAGTTATATTTCATAAAACCCATCTTGATGGGGAAGTATTTTCTCAAGTTTTCTACTTGGATCAAATAACTATCATTCATTTGGAGTCCCCTCCTTTTTTGCTTCATCAGCCAGAAGCCAGCATGCAGAAGTATGTCCATTGCCCAGATCTATCCTGGGAGGCTCCATTCGGAGACAGATTTTCATGCAGTGCTCGCAACGGGGTCCGAAGGGGCAACCCACAGGAGGATTCAGCATATCCACCGGTGTGCCTTCAATGGGAATCAGTCTTTCGTACTCCTTTGCATCCACTCTTGGCATGGAGCGAAGAAGGCCTAACGTATAAGGATGGTGGGGATGATAAAAGATGTCTTTTACATCACCCTGCTCTACTATTTTGCCGGCATACATGACGGATACCCTGTCGCAAACCTCAGCTACAACTCCCAGGTTGTGAGTAATAAAAATGATAGCCATTTGCGTCTTTTTCTGGATGTCCTTCATCAGTTCAATAATCTGTGCCTGTATGGTAACATCCAAAGCAGTTGTGGGTTCGTCAGCAATCAGCATTTTGGGATCACAGATCAGGCCCATTGCGATCATGACCCTTTGCCGCATACCTCCTGAGAACTCGTGAGGATATTGATCCATACGTCTCACAGGGTTATTGATGCCAACCAGTTCCAGCATTTCGACAGCTCTGGCTTTAGCCTGAGCTTTGGTTACTTTATTATGACACTGAACGGCTTCAATAAGCTGGTTACCTACAGTATAAACCGGATTAAGACAGGTCATCGGGTTCTGGAATATCATACTTACAGAGTTCCCTCGAAAATCCTGCATTTCCTTAGAGGTTTTAGCCAGCACATCTTCTCCGTCAAAGGTAATGCTACCTCCCACCACTTTGCCGGGGCTTTGAAGAAGTCCCATGATGGCGTAAGCTTCCACGCTTTTGCCACTGCCGGATTCCCCTACGATCCCCATTACTTCACCGTAATTCAAGTCATAGGAGATACCGCCCACAGCCTTAACTTCGCCGACAGGAGTAAAAAAGGATACCTTTAAATCTTTTATTTCTAATAATTTTTTATCTTTCATTTCATTTGTCATTTAGCCAACCTCCTATTTCTTTAAGCGGGGATCAAGAGCATCCCGCAATCCATCGCCGAAGAGATTCAGCGAAAGGATCATAACGCTTAATATAGTGGCCGGAATCAACAGTCTGTAGGTATAAGTATACATACCGCCGAGCGCATCAGAGGCTAAAGAACCTAAGCTGGTTAAAGGCGCTGACACACCTACCCCCAGGAAGGATAAGAAAGATTCCAGAAAGATGGCTGACGGAATCTGTAGGCAGGTAGTTACAATGATCTGGCCGATGCAGTTGGGAAGCAGATGCCGTTTTATAATTTTGGAATTGGATGCTCCCAGAGCTTTGGCAGCTGTCACATATTCCTGCTCCTTCAACGTCAGGACCTGACCACGGATAATACGTGCCATTCCTACCCAATACAGCAACCCAAAAGCGATAAAAATTGATATCAGGCCCGGGCCTAAAACCGCAAAACCTTTTACAAACTCGCTGTCCGTACTGTTAAACCATTCTGTCAATGATGGTTTCAGTGCAGTAGACAATAGCAGCACCACAAGGATATCGGGAATTGAGTAGATCAATTCCACAATACGCATCATAACATCATCAACCCTGCCGCCAAAATAACCTGAAATCGCTCCATAAGTAGAACCTATGACCAGTACGATCAGGCTTGCTGCAATACCGACGATTAAAGAAACCCTGGCACCAAACATAGTTCGGGCAAACAGATCATGGCCGATGTTATCGGTACCGAAGGGATATTGCCAACATGGATCAATGTTCTCATCTCCCCTGATCTGGGTCGTATAGTCGTTCTCATGGAA
>JAQUJQ010000186.1 GCA_028680875.1 Eubacteriales bacterium | reverse complement strand
GGCGGTTTGGAGATTTATAATGAATTGCTGGAAGGAACCGGATTTGTTTGTGTTGATTTTATGTACAACGGGATGATGAATCTTTGCAGTTCAAAGAAGGTTTATCATAATTCGGAAGATATGGTAGGCTACAAGGTTCGTGTAACCGCAAGCGAAATGAACGTTGCTATCTTTAAGGCCATTGGTGCAAATCCTACACCCATGTCATGGGGGGAAGTTTACACTTCCGTAGTTCAGGGAGCACTCGACGGTCTTACCCACTCTCTGGGAGTGTTCAACGATTTTGCATTTTATGAATATGCACCTTATATAACATTATCAGAACATCAAAGCTCTCCTTATACAGTCGTAATGGCAACAGAATTCCTTGAATCATTACCGGATGATATTTACGATATCTGGATGGACGGACTTCACCAGGCATGTGCAAAGCAAAGAGAAATGGAGCGGGAATTGGAATTATCCTACGTGGATGATTTCATTGCCAAGGGGGCTACAGTATATGCATGTACAGACGAAGAAAAAGCGGATTTCTATGCCTTATGTAAAGATATCTATACAAACCAAAGAGACATTACAGGGGCCGATGTTTTTGACCGGTTCTTAGCTACAGCGGGGAAATAATCGCTTTACAATAGCATGAAAAAAGAAGTGGAATGGAGAAAGAGATGAAAAAAATTAATCTTCGTTTTATTTATAATCACTTCGAAGAAATACTCCTGGTAACATTATTTGCGGTTATGGTTTCAGCTATTTTTATTCAAGTAATCATGAGATATGTGTTTGATAATTCTTTATCCTGGTCGGAAGAACTTGGACGATTTGTGTTCGAGTGGCTTACATGGATCGGTATAAGCCTTGGTGCTCGTGTAGGACAGCACATTAAGATAACCATGCTGGTGGATAAATTCTCATATAAAGGAGCCCACGCAGCCAATGTAGTTTCAGAAATCATTGTGGTGGTCATCTGCGTATTAACAATTTATTATGGCATCGAAATAAGCAGAATGTTCATAGGCTCACACTTCACCACAATTAAAATCAGTTTGGCATGGGGTTACGCATCCGTTGTGGTAGGGTGCGGATTAGTGACAATAAGGTCTCTGGCTTCAATTAAGAAATCCATGGGAATTCTGATAAGTGGCGGCTCCAAAGCAAATATTGAGGAAGGAGGAATGGGTTAATGGGTACAGCGGTACTCTTCGTTGTATTGTTTGCCATGCTCCTTGTGGGTGTGCCTGTAGGATTCGCCATAGGGGGAGCTACTATGGCAGCAATGTACTTTTTCACTGATATGAATATGATTACAGTAGCCCAGTTCTGCTACCACGGAATAAACTCCTTTACGGTAATGGCAATCCCATTCTTCCTCCTTGCCGGTGTGATTATGTCTACAGGTGGTATTGCAGCGAAAATTGTTGATTTTGCCTATAAGCTTGTGGGATTTGTAACCGGGGGACTGGGTGTGGTATCCGTTGTTGCCTGTATGTTCTTCGGAGCACTGTCAGGATCGGGAATGGCAACAACCTCTGCTATAGGAAGTATGATGATTCCTGAAATGAAGAAAAAAAGATACGACACCCCCTACAGTACAACACTGGTTTGTTTCTCCGGAACGATAGGCCTTATTATTCCCCCCAGCTTGGCCTATGTGCTTTACGGTTCCACTACCAACACATCCATATCGGATCTGTTCCTTGCAGGTATTCTCCCGGGTATCACCGTAGGTTTCTTCCTTATCGGTATGAATTACTATATGTGCAAGAAGCTGAAGATGGGTGACAAAGAAGAAAGAGAAAAAGGAATTACGATAAAACAGTTTATGATTAGCAGGGCCAAGGAGGTTGTAATCTCCTTTAAAAACAGTTTTTGGGCCTTGTTGTCACCGGTTATCATTCTTGGCGGAATTTATTCCGGTATCTTTACCCCTACTGAGGCCGCCTGCGTTTCCGTTGTATATTCAATTATAGTAAGTATGTTTATTTATAAGGAAATGGACATAAAGGGACTATATAAAACCTTTGTGGATGCGGCCATATTAAACGGTATAACTTCTTTTCTTTTAGGATATTCAACCATATTCTCTACCTATATGGCTTATGAGAATATTCCTAAGCAAATTTATCAGCTATTGGTTTCTTTTACAGATAACAAGTTTATTATGCTCTTACTTATTAATATTACTCTGCTGGTAATCGGTTGTTTTCTTGATACGGTACCTGCAATCATCATCATGGCCCCTATTTTACTGCCGGCAGTGGTTGGTTACGGGGTAAATCCGGTCCACTTTGGCATCATCATGACCATCAATCTTGCAATCGGCCTTTGCACACCTCCATACGGGTGTAATCTATTCGTAGGTGCCGCTGTCGCCAAAATAAAAATGGAAAGCATGTTTAAATACTTGATTCCATTTTTTATCGTAGTTATAGGGGCTTTGATGGTAATTACGTATGTTCCGATTTTATCATTGATGTTCTTGCGCTAGAAGGGAAAGAGGAATAAGAGATGCGGTTTGGTATCACTTCGTTTTTTTTACTTTACATTCCTCTCTATATAAAGTTAAGAAAAAGTTAATATGAAACATTGGGAAAATATGCTATAATTTGTAATTGTATTGTTATTGGTATATATTTATTTCTTTATGAGGAATCATTATGTTTAAGAAAAAGAAAAAAAGGATTATTATAGGTATTATTATAGTAATAATAATTTTGGTTATTGTTCTGGCTAAAATTTTTACAGATGGGGAAATGCCCACTCAAGTCTCTACAGGTTCGGTAGAAAAAATGAATATAGAGCAAGCAGTTTCAATTAAGGGAACAATCAGAGGTTCTGAATCTGCTGATGTAACCTCTTCTCTTAATTATGAGATTGTATCAATTTTGGTTAAGGAAGGGGATATTGTTAAAAAAGATCAAGTTCTTGCAATATTAGATGCAGGAGAATTGCAAAGTGAGTATAAAAAGGCAGTTAGAACACTTGAGGAAACCAAATTCAGTTATGAGGCTTCCAAGTTATTGTATAACGAGGGAGCAATCTCGAAAGAAGAATACATAAAAACTGAAAATGCGTACGAAAATGCTAAAATTACTGTTGATTCCTATAATATATCGGAAAAAACCAAAATAAAAAGCCCTATTTCCGGTACGGTAACCAGAGTAAATGTAAATTTGGGACGATATGCGAATGATACGGAAAACAATCAGCCCATGTTTGTGATTGAAGACCTGAAAAACTTGAAAATGGATGTTAAGATCAGCGAATATGATATCAACAAAATTAATGTCGGACAAACAGTAATCATTACTTCCGAAGTACTTGGCAGTAAAAGCGTTGAGGGAATTGTATCCGGTATTTCACCCACAGGTGAGCCAAAGGATGCCGCCTCTAAGGAGATGGTAATCCCGGTCCAGATCGATGTTATAAAAGGTGACACCGATTTGATTGCAGGCGTGACGGCTAAAGCCAGAATACAGATTGAGAAGAGAGAGGACGTATTATCTGTTCCAATAGACTCAATTTTACAGGATCCTGATACAGATGAAAGCTTTGTTATGTCTCTCGACGGTACAATAATTAAGAAGGTTCCTGTCGGTCTTGGAATTGAAGGAGATTTCCACGTAGAGATTGTTTCCGGTGATCTTTCAGAAGGGGATAAGGTTGTTCTCAGTCCTACCTTTGATATGACGGACGGAATGGAAGTAATCCCACTTCCTTAACAATAAGGAGAGCCTATGCACATAAAGAAAGAAATAATCAGAATTGAAAATTTGACGAAGGTATATAAAAACGGAGAGATCCAAGTAACTGCGTTAAAAGATATAAACCTGAATATTAGACAAGGCGAATTTATTTCAATCATGGGTCCTTCC
>JAQUJQ010000015.1 GCA_028680875.1 Eubacteriales bacterium | reverse complement strand
TATTTCCGTATTCGTGCGTTTACAACATCAGTTTTCGTATTATAATTATAGGTTACTGCCAGGGTATTTTTTTGTGCTTCATAGGCTGCATACATTTGCTCAAAAGCTTCCTTACGCACCCTCCTGTCCTGAGATTCCATAAGGCTGATATAACGACCGTGGGTAACCTCAACTTCTTCTCCTTCTTCATCAATGATCGTCCCAAACTTTATATCCGCATTGTTGATCATCGAAAATATATTATTTGTTGCCGAGGTCAGTTCGCTATATTGAGCAATCAGATTTTCTTCTGTCTTGCTAAGAACATGAGCCTTTTGCCGAAGGATTTCACGTATTACATGTTCATAAAGCTTCAACCCGTCTGAAGATGCAACGAAATCCAGTAATTTTGCCTCCGGCATCTCAAGAAGTTCCGGTGTAAAGAAAGATGTTTGAGCTGCTATCTTGGAAATTAAAACCTGAGCCTTGTCACTCATCGCTTGATACTTAGCTACTCTGGTATCTTCATCTTTTTTCATCCGGGCATATACATAAACTTTTTCCGCAATAAGCCATAATGCATCCCTTGCCTGAAAAGCCTCCAACAACACCTGAGGGTTCAGGGAAAGCCGGCCCGAATAAGAGGTAAATACTTTTCCCAACTCTTCTGCTTTGATACAATCTTTATTCCAATCTTCCTCATCAGGATACATAGCTTCAATATTCCACTTATATGCTGATTGGATTTGATCTCTTGTCTTAGTCTTTTTATCCCTGTTCATCCTATATGCTCCCTTTTTATAATTTCAGTGTTTATTATACCACATTTGAATTGTACCAATGCCTTTTTTTTGTTAAACTACTGTTATCCAACTGAAACGATATATTATATGGAATAAATATATGCTAAGAAAGGACAGCACTATGGATAATAGACCCATCGGATTTTTTGATTCCGGTTTAGGTGGACTCACCTGTATATCTCAATTAATGAAAACACTCCCAATGGAGAGAATTCTCTACTTTGGGGATACGGCAAGAACCCCTTACGGTTCTAAGACCCCCTCAACCATTAAAACCTTTTCAACACAAATAGCTGATTTTTTGGTTCAAATGAACGTAAAAATGATTGTCATTGCCTGTAATACTGTAAGTTCAACCTGTTTGGACGATCTTCAGAAAAGGTATCCGGAAATCCCCGTTGTCGGTATCATCGGTCCCGCTGCTGAAACAGTTGCATTGACTTGTAAAAAGGGGAACTCCGTTGGTATAATCGGTACAAAAGTCACCATCCGAAGCAAAGCTTATGAAAAATTTATCCGGAAGCTGAATCCGGAGCTTTCTATTCATTCCACACCTTGCCCTACTTTAGTTCCTTTAATTGAAGAGGGAATCATTGAGAATGAAATCATGGATTTATCCATACAATATTACCTAGATCACTTTCTTTCCTATCATAAAGTGGATACCTTGGTTTTGGGTTGCACTCATTACCCACTAATCCGCGCAAACATAGAAAAATTATACCCGGGCTTAACTATTGTTAATCCTTCAAAGGAAATCGTAAAGAGTGTCCAGAGAGTCTTAACGGTGCAAAATCTTTTGGCAGAGGGTTCTTCCTTCGATAACACTTTTTACGCCAGTGATCTTTCGGAGAATTTTGTTAATATGATCAATCGTATATTCGAACGATCTGAATTCCGTATAGCTTTTAAAAGTTTTGACTTGGATACCTATAAATAAAGGAGACAGCCCATGGATATTGAAAAGATTTTAGACCTGTTGGAGATTGATTCTCCTGATGAATTTGAATATTTTGAGCACTTTGCCGAACTAATGGAATGCGACGAATATATTACATTTGATGACTTCTATGGGGTTTTAAGGGAGGTAAGTTATCATACGTTAAATGAACTTATAGAAAGCTACATTGATGATATCTTCCAAGGCATACCTGAAGAAGCCATAGATTTTTATACACTTTTAACGACAATCAGGCAATGCCTCATGGGTCTTTGTGGATCCGGGATATCTTATGATCAAAGGCAACTGTTAGTAGAGGAACTATATCGATTCCGAACTTGGTATGTGCTTGATTCTGTAGTCTATTGTAAGAGTCTATCTGATTTCATGACCAAAGAGCTTCCAATCGTCGAAGCACTTGCTCTCTATCGTTTGGAGAAGTTGGGCGAAGAAAAATATGAATATGATTTTTCTGACTGCCTCGATTATCCGCTGGAAGAATACATTATATCTTTACCATTTACCATGGGAACTGATGACGGTGAAGAAATGGAAGATGAGGAAGATTGCTATAATGACTCCCTCATCGATAAAGACTTTCCAGTAATAGACGGTGAATTTTCAGATTAAATATTTAAGGACATAGTCCACATCGGAAGGGCAATCGATATATTCGGTTCCCCTTTTTTGTCTGGTTTCTCTGCCCTTACCTGTAAGCAAGATGACAGTTTTATCGTCTGCCTCTTCAATGGCACGACGAATAGCTTGCTCTCGGTCTTCAATAATCTCATAAGGGCAACCTTCTCTTCTTACATATTTGGCAATTTCTTCACTGATAGCCCTGACTGACTCCTCCCCTGCATCTTCTTCAGTAATAAATATTTTTTTTGCATATCTTCCTGCAATCTCTGCCAGCTCCTGTCTTCTGGCTAAGG
The DNA here is from genome assembly GCA_028680875.1 of Eubacteriales bacterium. Lineage (GTDB taxonomy): Bacteria > Bacillota > Clostridia > Peptostreptococcales > Anaerovoracaceae > JAQUJQ01. The sequence continues at coordinate 13,745 of JAQUJQ010000015.1, read as the reverse complement.
CTTTTTTCCCCGGGCAGCCGAATATAGCAAAAATTTTACGGTCCGGATATTCTTTTATAGTTGATGTGAATAATCGGTCAAAGCTCATGCGATTGTGGGCATAGTCCACGATAACCATAGTTTTACTTTGGTCTCCTAAAAACACCTCCATGCGACCGGCCACTTTGGCGTTTAATAAACCCTCATAGATAGATTCTGCAGGAATATGAAGAGCATAGCATATAGCTATTGCTGCCAATGCATTTTCCACATTAAAAAAGCCGGGCATAGTTAATCGAAACTCATGGCTAAATTTAGGGGTTCTTACTTGGAATTCTGTGTAATTTTCTTTCTTGACAATCCGATACCCGTAGATATCCGCCCCTTCCTTGGTTCCAAAGGTTATGAGCTGTGAACAGCCTGCAGCCGCATCACAAACCTCTTCTCCATGACTGGCATCCATGTTTACACAGGCAATATCACAATGTTCCATTAGTTTAAGCTTTGCCTCGAAATAATCATCAAAATCACAGTGTTCAATGGGACTTATATGGTCTTCTCCGATATTCAAAAAACATCCCACATCAAAATGAACTCCCATGGTTCGATGGTATTTCAGTCCCTGGCTTGAAACCTCCATAACCAGATATTCTATACCACTGTTGACTGCATTTCGAAAATGCCGGTGAAGCATAATAGTCTCCGGAGTGGTCAGATGGGATTCTTCAAATATGACACCATCATATATTTCAATACTGGAAAGGATGCCACTAGAAGGCTTTCCTAAGGTCTTTTGATGATAATCCAAAATATGCTTTATATAATAGGCTGTGGTGGATTTTCCTTTTGTTCCGGTAATGCCTATCAGCTTTAATTCCTTCCAGGCCTCTCCATAAAACAAATTACCTAACAATGCCATTGCCAATCGAATGTCAGTAACAATTATTCGAGGGAAATTGGGATCCTTTGTTTTGTAGTCAATCTCGCTTACAAAACAGATTGCGCCTCTTTCTACGGCTTCATCTAAATACTCCTGTGAAAAGTGGGCTCCCTTGCAAATAAATATACCATCTTTTTCCATGTCCTTGGAGTCATAGGAAAGATATCTTACTTCCTTATCCATATCAGATTTTTGTAATTTGACCGTCTCAATAAGCTCATTGCTTTCCAGCACTTCATAATAGGCTTTTAACCTTTTTGACTGAATACTCATTTTTTCACCTCTTTACCGCATGCCACTATGGATCTCTCCACTAATACTTCCATTGCATCTATGTAATAATCTGGTAACCTGTAGATTTCCTTAAAACAAGAAAGCTCAGTGCATGCCATAATTGCTGCTTGGCAACCATTATCCGACAATTCGCCCTCTATAGCGATGAAATCATTGTAATCAATTTCACCCCCATTTTTTATCCCATCATAGATAATCTTCATAACTAATTTCTGTATTTCAGGAGAGGGAACAACAGGCCGTATCCCCGCACTAATACAAGCGTTTTGATATAAGCCGCTTTGCAGAGTTCCATCAGTTGCTAGAATACCCACGTCCTTAATTCTCTCTGATCTCTTCGCAAGAGTCTGGATTGTTTCCTGTATCATATTGATTATTGGTACGGGAATCTCTTTCTGCAATCGATGTACAAATAGATGAGAGGTATTACATGGTATTGCAATAACCGCTGCACCATTATCGACAAGCCTTCTTGCATCTTCCAGAAGAGCCTTATATAAGTCTTCTCCAAACCCTCCCAAAATAGCCTCGGTACGATCAGGCATGGAAGCATGATTTAAAATAATCATATCCAGATGTTCCTGATCTCGTTTTGCTTTTGTTTTTTCTATAATTTTTTTATAAAAGAGTTGGGTCGCCAAAGGCCCCATTCCTCCGAGAACACCTAGTACTTTATTACTTTTATCCCACATTATGCTTATTTACCTTACCCTTTGCACTTTGGATTACATGTATTTCTTAAATTTGACATAATGACTTAACTGGGATTTTATCAATCTTAGCTTTCGTTTCAATCCGTTGTCCGGGCGGTAATATAATGGATTGATAATATTCCCTTCTCTCACCAACCTCTTCATCTGCTCTTTGTATTCGGGTGGCTTAATGTATTTATAAGCAACTCTTTTTGGGATCACCATCCAAAGAAATTCACAATCTACTGACTTAAAATCGATAGGATGTTTGTAAATCCAATCCTCAACTACATATTGAGCCAGGTTGGAGCCTGCTCCGGTCACGTAGTAATTGCTTCTTCCCTGTCGTGTATTAATTTCGAAAACCTTATATTTTCCGTCTCGCTGATCGTATTTGATATCGAAGTTTGAAAAACCTACATAACCCATCCCCTCTAGTAGATTTTTAAACTGAGATTCAATTGTTTCATTTCTTTCATTTATGATTACAGCATGATTCCCAATACCATGCGGGGTATGTTCTTCTAAAAGCACATGACCCAGACTCATTAGTTTTACTTTGCCCATTTGGTCCGAATAACAGGTCAACACCCGCATAAACGTATCATCTCCGGGGATGAAGTTTTGTATGATGATACTATCCCCATACCCCGATTTATAGATTTGATCCAATACCCGTTCCAGATTCTCCCGGCTATCTTCTTTATAAACCTTTTTCTGAGTAGCAAAGGGGTGTTCCCAATATTCGATGCCATTAGATGGTTTTATAATAAAAGGTCCTTCAAAGGGCAGTTCAAAATCCTTACCCATTTCTTTCCGGTGAACGAAAGTATCCGGGTAGTCAACTTCCATTTCCTCACACATAGCATAGAATTGCTCTTTATGGATCAATTGATTCATCAGATCAGCATCAATATAAGGAGCAACCACATTTGCCGGAAACCTGTCCTTATTACGGCTGATCAACTGTACATAACGATCTCCGCAACCTATAAGAAGTACGGACTCTTCTCTGTGCTCCTCTGCAAACCTGATTACTGTGGCCAAAAATGTGTCCTGACGATCAATACGGATATTGGCCGTATAGTGCATGATTTTACTCTCATAACAGGGTCCCGTCGGATATTTGCCAAAGACGAAAGGACGCACTCCATAGATTTCATGAAAGGCCCGTGCCATACTATACACATTAATATCCCCTGCAAAAAGTAGGGGTACAAATTTTATCTTTTCCATTATTCTCTACATTCAATTCTTATATATTTTGAGTTAGTCAGAAAAACCATCGTGGAATAGCGCAAGTCAAATTCCAGAATATCTCCTACAGCTAAGCCATCTTCATAATCCTGAATATCCAAAATCAAATGATCGCTGCTACTGCCCAATACTTGGATTCCGGGAAGCCGAGGCTCCAATTGACTGTCTAAAGCAAAATCTACTTTTCCAACAGCTAATACAGCTCGCTTCCTTATTCCTCTGTCTTCATAATGACCTCTGTTCCCAAAGCAATCCACAAATATTTCACCAACCGGGTAACTGGGCTTGTCCTTAATTTCAATAATTTCAGCTTTTAAAGTAAATACATCCTTATTTAAGAAACTCATATCCAGGTTCCAAAGGTCTTCAAGATCTCTTCCAAGAGCAATACCCTCTCCTATGCGAAGGTGGTTGATTCGTTCGGGCATTGTATTATTTACTACAAGGGGGAATGAAGTTGTCCCTCCCCCCGATATAATATCCAACCTTCGCCCGATTGCTTCCTCAATGGTTTCTGCGATAGCAATAAGTTCCTTCATTTTATCGGGTGTAGCATTAATAGAGCCGTAGCATCCTAAATTAGTTCCAATTCCTGCTAAATATACATTTTTTAATTCTTTTTCAATATAGACCGCCACATTAAGCATCTCTGCTTTATCCCAGAAACCCTCTCGCAGGTCTCCTAAATCTGCCATCAAAATAATTCCGTGTCTTTTTTTCTGACGGCCACTTTCTTTATCGATGGTTTTTATCACAGAGAGTTCACTATTTAGGCTTATATCTGCCAAACGAACTAAATCAGGTATTTCGCTTTGCATGGGAATCCGTATAGCTAGAAAGGGGCCCTTTAATCCCAATTCCCGTGCATTTTCCAAATGCTCCAGTCGTGAACTGGCAATATAGCTACATTCCAATTCTCCATAAAGCTTTAATGTTTGAGAAATCCCGTTAAATCCCTTAACTACACCTGCAACATCAATGCCTTTCTCTTTGCACCGCCTTACAATTTCATCTATATTTTGGCGGAGTTTTTTTAAGTCGACTTCGACTACAGGGTATTTTTTCTCCAACATATAATAATTAGCTCCTTAAATTATCCTATCAAAGCTTGCCCATTATTTCCTAATTATACACTTGAGATCCGAAAAAGGCAAACCAATTATCCTCCCAGAATTTGGTGAACAATTTCACGCCGTAAAGCTTCTATTTCATTAAAATTCATATTCGGAATATAAAAAGCTTCTAACAGATCATGTTCTTTTTTAGCAGCTAATAAACATTGTGTGGCTTTTTCCAACAATTCTTCCATCTTATTTAAACTATCTCTTTCAATTTCCTTTTGAAATGAAAGCACTTCCTTAGTGGCTATTATATCTAAGTTTATTTCTATTACATTTCCCACCTCATTAGAGACCTGAATCGAATGATAATGATTGGACGTAACAATGGCTACGGAAAGAGAAGGTATAAGTAGATGTTCCAATTTAGTCGCAGGTTTCATGGGGCAATAATAAGCTTCACAGTAAAAACCCCGGTAAAGTGCACTTTCCAATACCAGATTCAATATTTTCTCACAGCCTGATCCCACAGGCGCCTGTATCAAATAAACCTTATGATAATCTTTGATCAGCCCTTCAATATAATTCACAAGTCCGGATGGTGTAATCGCACTGGCAAAGAATTGTTTCACTGTGCCTCCATCTGGACTCAATTCTTCAAAAATCAGCTCATTATTAATAATATCGGTGGCAATTTTATATAATTCTCCGTCCTTAATCCTCTGTCCCTGTATTGCATAAACATTATCATACATCTTTTCAGCTGCCGCCAAATAATTATAAGTTCGAGCAAAAATAGTGCTAATCCTTTCGTTTGTCTCAATGATTTTCTTGCGGTTTTTCCGTATTTCCTTTTCATCCCAATAATCCCCAAGGTTGATGATTGCATCCACTGCACCTGGGTTTACCGGATCTACTATATGTGGTCTCGTACCATCTACAATAGCAATCTTTTTCTTTTTCAAAACAATTCCATCTATAGAATCGCTATCTGAGGAACAATGAAGAAAATCAACATCATCTCCTTCCTCCAACATGGTTTCTCCGATTTTTCTCATAAAGGTAGATTTGCCTACCCCGGGTCCTCCCTTTATACACCATATTTTATTTGCCTCATGTGATTTTAAAATATTATGATAATAAGAAAAAAAGCCTTCCGGAGTATTGTTCCCCGGGAAGTAATGTCTTATATTTCCTGCCATTTTCCGCCTCCTTCCAAGACAGGGGCAAGACAGGGGGACGCTTTGCCTGTCTTCTTTGCAAGACAGAGGGACGCTTTGCCTGTCTTATTTTACTGCTTTTTCAATTATTGTCTTTCCTAATCCTAACACTCGCCCTAGTTGTCGTATGCTTGCTCCTGTCTCCTGATAAATCTCCTTTATTATTTTATTCCTACTCTCTCGGGAAATGCCCGCAAAATTTGTATAATATTCATAATCAATAAGCTTTTTTAAACTGTTATCCGAATATTTTAAAGGGCAATTATACTTAAGACTAATGTCATAGTTTCGGATATTCATGTACCTTTCAAAATCTTCTTGTTGTTTAAGGTATAATTTAACTAATTGGACGTCTGTTACTGTTTTCACTCCATTATACGAACTGATATAATCAGAATAACTGCTCCAATTGTAGTTCGCCGGATGCTTTACGATTCCAGCTTTCAACGGATTTAAGTGTATATATCTAAGTACAGACATAAAATATCCTTCAGTTTCAACCGGTTCACTTGCATATCTGTTTTGAAATAGGTGACCTGTTCTCCCATATTTATTATTATGCCAATGCACGTAACCAATAGTCATACGTTTTATACTTGTTCCTATTGCTTCACCTTCTTCTATTAAAAGATGCACGTGATTATCCATTAAACAATACCCGAAGAGCTTAAATTCACCTATATCTTTTGCTTTTTTAATGCCTCTCATAAATTTTATTTTGTCATAATTCTCAAGAAATATATCCCGACCGTCAATACCTTTTAACATCACATGATAAATACCAGACGCACTTCTTTTTCTTGGATATCTTGCCATATTTTACCACCGTCCTTTAATATGAAGTATAACAATGCAAAAACAAAAAGACAAGGAAAATATCTCCTTGTCCATTTCAAAAAAGGCAAGCAAAGCGTACCCTTGTCTTTTCGCAAAGCGTCCCCTTGTCTTCTAAAAAAAGACAGGCAAAGCGTCCCCTTGTCTTCGTAGATTTCCGTTGGCTACTTCATAAAAACCAATTGTAGAGGTGGTCATATAGGGCATAAGCCATAGAAAGCCAATCCCTAATGTAATGAATGCAAGTATGATCCACCCGATAAAAGATAGTTCGAGGCAAAATAGCTTCCATTTATTACCTGTCATTAGACGTTTGCTTTCTTTGATAGCATCCATTATGCCAATATTCGGATTGTCAGCTAATATGTAAAATGATAGAGAATATCGATAAGCAGCAATGATACCTGGTATAATAAAAAGAAAAGTCCATAAAATGATCAAGAGGTTCATTACAAAATAGAGACCAAACGCTTTTCCAAAGCGTTCAAAGCCGTAAAACACCTCTGAAGGAGATGTCGGCTTTCTTCGAAAGATAGCCAGTGTAAATGAGATATACCCAAGAGTGAGAGGCCCACTGATCAATACCCCATAGATATTGGCAATCGACCCCATTATTTCAGAATCAAAGAGAGTGTAAAAGACTAGGATTGGACCCATAGTCAACAATGTAAACAGAAGGGTTCCCAATACTGCAATTGACCAATTGCCAGATAGTGCTATTCTCCCCCAACTTCGCATATTTTTACAGCTTACGGTAACAATCGTATGATCCTGCATTCAATTTTCTCTCCCTAAACATATTTTGTAATTCAGTAATTATACACAATTTGAATGATAAAAGCAAATGCTTTGCAAATCATCCCAATTGATGTATACTCTTTTGTAGAGGTGATGAATCATGCGTCAAACTTTAACAGTTAATATTAACATGCAAAAATATACGGTAACTACGGAAACCGGTCTATTTTTTCGTTTAGGAAATTTGCTTGCAGAACAATATCCTGATAAAAAAGTGGCGGTTATAACTGATGATACCATAAAAGACATCTATGAAGAACACCTGGTTAAACAATTGGATGGTGCGGGAATTCAGTGGAAGTTAATTTCCCTCCCTCCCGGAGAGGGAAGTAAATCTTTTGACACTCTACCTAAGCTCTATTCAATTCTACTTGATTTCCAGTTGACAAGGGGCGATGTGATTTTAGCCTTTGGTGGCGGAGTAATTGGTGATATAGCAGGCTTTACGGCAGCCACATTCCTTCGAGGTGTTAATCTGATCCAGCTTCCCACCACCCTAATGGCTATGGTCGATGCAAGCATCGGAGGAAAAAACGGTGCCAATCTCAAGGAAGGGAAAAATATGGCGGGTACCTTCTACCAGCCTAAAGAAGTACTGATCGACCCCGGTTTTGTAAGGACCTTACCAGATGAGATACTTGATGATGGAATGGCTGAAGTCATTAAATATGGTTGTGCCTTCGATCCGGATTTATTCTCTGATTTGATAGATCGGGCTGAAAAGGGAGATGGATCCGGAATTGAATCTATCATATACCGTTGTTGTTTGATTAAGAAACAGGTCATAGAACAAGATTATCAAGACTATGGAGTAGCCATGCTTTTAAACTTCGGTCATACTCTAGGTCACTGTATTGAGGATTATTATCCTGACGGAACCTATACTCATGGCCAGGCGGTAGCAATCGGTATGTATGCCACAACGCTGGCAGCTGAAAAAAGAGGCCTGACGGCTTCAAACACCTCTGCTTTGCTAAAAGATCTCCTTATAGCTTACGATCTTCCCTATACTCTGCCTGAAAATGCCGATCTCAGTAAAATTGTGGAGACAGTTAAAAGGGATAAAAAACGGCGAGGAAACACACTAAACTTAGTCCTGTTGGAGAGGATCGGAAAAAGTTATCTTTATCAGTTAGATAAATCTGATTTTGTAGAATTCCTTAAAATAGATTAAAGATTTTAACGAAAGTAAGGGACGTCCCTTACTTTCGTTCTTGTTAAAATGTCATTTTTTCATTTCTTATATCTATGGTGATGGTTTCTCCATCTTTCACCTCACCTTTAATAATTTTAGCAGCGATCTCTGTCTCAATATGCTTTTGAAGGTAACGTTTTACCGGTCTTGCTCCATAGGCCGGAGAGTAAGATTCTGCAGCGATAAACCTTTTGGTTGCATTTGTCAAATTAATGGTTATATTCCGATCCGCCACCCTTTCTTGAATTTGTGCCATAGCGATATCAATAATTTTCAAAATCTGTTCTTCGGTAAGTGGTGAGAAAACAACGATGTCATCGATACGATTGATGAATTCCGGTCGGAAGTGCCTCTTCATCTCATCTTCAACCCATTCCTTCACTTCCTGGCTAATTGTCCCTTTTGAACTGATATTTTCAATCAAATAATGGCTCCCGATGTTTGAAGTCATGATGACGATACAGTTTTTAAAATCCACTGTTCTGCCTTGATTGTCCGTTAACCTTCCATCATCCAGCAATTGAAGAAGAATATTAAAGACATCAGGATGGGCTTTTTCGATTTCATCGAAAAGAATCACGCTGTAAGGTCTTCTTCGAACAGCTTCCGTTAACTGCCCTCCCTCATCGTATCCTACGTAACCCGGAGGTGCTCCTACCAATCTGGATACAGAATGTTTCTCCATGTATTCTGACATATCGATTCTGATCATATTTTTTTCTGTATCAAAGAGGGCTTCTGAAAGCGCCTTTGCCAATTCTGTCTTACCAACCCCGGTCGGTCCTAAAAAGATAAAAGAACCAATTGGCCTATTTGCATCCTTTAACCCTGCACGGGCACGAAGAACAGCGTTGGATACAACGTTGACTGCATCTTCCTGGCCTACCACTCTCTTATGAAGCAACTGTGGAAGGCGCAGCAACTTCTCTCGTTCCGATTCTACCAACCGGCTAACGGGAATCCCGGTCCACTTGGAAATCACAACTGCGATTTCTTCCTCTCCTACTTCTTCTTTTAATAACCTATTCTCTTTAGCTTCATCAATCTTGGCTGTTTGTTTCTCTAGTTTTTTCTCTAAAGAAGGAAGTGTACCATACTTTAACTGGGCAAGTTTCTCCAAATCATAACGCCGTTCAGCTTCTTCTATTTCATGCCTTACATCCTCAATCTCTTGCTTAGTGGCTTTCTGTAACGTTATTGTTTTCTTTTCATCTTCCCATCTGACTCTTAATAAGTCATTCTCCTCCTTGAGTTTGGCAAGTTCCTTTCCAATGTTCTCCATTCTTGCTTTAGAGGCATCATCATCTTCTTGACTTAAAGCCTGTTTCTCAATTTCTAATTGCATGATCCTTCGTGAGATCTCATCGAGTTCTGCCGGCATACTATCAATCTCCATACGGATCAGAGAAGCCGCCTCATCCATTAAATCTATGGCTTTATCAGGTAAGAAACGATCACTGATGTAGCGATCAGACAAAGTAGCACAAGCTATCAGAGCATTATCAGTAATTCTTACCCCATGGTGGATTTCAAACCGCTCTTTCAACCCTCTCAAAATAGAGATTGTGTCTTCTACCGAAGGTTGATCCACTAAGATCTTTTGAAAACGCCGTTCCAAAGCCGCATCTTTTTCAATGTATTGCCGGTATTCGTCCAGTGTTGTGGCTCCGATGCAATGAAGTTCTCCCCGGGCCAACTTGGGTTTCAGCAAGTTTCCGGCATCCATAGATCCTTCTGTTCGACCTGCTCCTACAATATTATGAATTTCATCTATAAATAGAATAATTCTGCCTTCCGATTTTTCGATTTCATTTAAAACTGCCTTCAGTCTTTCTTCAAATTCACCTCTGTATTTTGCCCCTGCGATCAATGCTCCCATATCTAATGCATAAATAGTCTTATCTTTAAGGCCTTCGGGTACATCTCCATTCAAAATACGTTGAGCTAAACCCTCTACAACTGCAGTTTTCCCTACGCCAGGTTCCCCGATAAGAACCGGATTGTTTTTCGTCCTTCGGGAGAGAATCTGAATGGTGTGTCGAATTTCACTATCTCTTCCGATTACCGGGTCCAGTTTTCCCTTTTTTGCTTGCTCCACCAAATCCAAACCATATTTATTTAATGCATCGTACTGATCCTCAGGATTCTGGCCCGTAATCCTTTGGTTTCCTCGTACTCTTGTCAAGGCTTGAAGAAAACTATCCTTAGTTATACGGTATTTTTTAAGGATTCTGGATGATGGTGTATTCTCTTCATCTAACAATGCCAAATAAAGATGTTCTACACTTACGTATTCATCCTTGAAATCTGATGCAATATTTTCTGCATTTAATAATAATTGATTTAATCTTCTGGAGGAATACATGGAGCCATCTCCTCCATGAACCTTGTGTAACTTAGAAAGCTCCCCTTGTAATTCCTCGATGATTGCACTTTTATTGATCTCCATGTTGTCCAGAAGCTTTGGAATCAATCCATCTTGTTGCTTAAGCAAAGCCATATGCAAATGCTCACCATCTAATTGCTGGTGACCTTCTTCAATACCTATCTTCTGACAATCAACGATGGCCTCTCGTACTTTTTCTGTCATCTTCTCAAATTCCATAGTACCACCTCCAAACATGTATCCCTATGTATATACATTATATACCATAAATAAGGCAAAGTAAACATGAAATTAGCACTCTACTCTTAAGAGTGCTAAAAAAAGATGGTGGCCAAAGTATCATAAACGAAGAACACAGAAGGTGTTAAAACCCGATCTGTAAGATTGAAAAGAATCAATACCATCAGAATAAGAAATCCCTTATTATAGATCTGATAATATAGATTTGTATTACGAAGATTAAAAATTTGAGTTACGATATTGAAACCGTCTAATGGCGGTATCGGTAACAAGTTAAACACCATTAGAACAATATTGATAAGGACTACATGAATGAGAACATCCCCCAGAATAATTCCTCTCTCTGAAAACATGAACCCGGGTTGGAATTCATAAAGAAGACGAAGAAGCCCCATAAATAAAAATGCCAGAATTAAATTCATAGTAACTCCGGCTAAGGCAACCAGAAGTTCATTAAATCTAGGCTTTTTAAAGTTGCCGGGATTTATTATAACCGGTCTACCCCAACCGAACCCAATAAACAACAAGGCGATGAAACCGATGGGATCTATATGGGCCATCGGGTTGACAGTGACTCTTCCTTGCAGTTTAGGTGTTGGATCTCCACACAATTCAGCTACCTTTGCATGAGCAAATTCATGAAAGGATATACCTACAATGATACCCGGAAGTATGATAATCGTACTCATGAACCAATCCATGGGGCTATTGTACCGCCCGCTGCTCAGGGATTGATATACCATAATCAAGATTAATAAGATTGCAGTAGGGTTTCCTAAAAATCGTTTCAAATGAAACCTCCTTATTTTATAGTAATCATATTATGTTATCACAAAACTAGACCTTTTTAAATATACTAATTAAATAATGCTTAAGCGATTTTAATGATCGAGAGGTGATTTTAACGTTATGGTCCATAAAAACAACTTAGACTCTAGTTTCCCCCAAAGCTCTAACACTCCTCCGAAATTAGAGTGTAGCGAATTGTATACGGTGAAACCGGGTGATACCCTTTATAATATCTCCCAGGTTTATGGGATTCCCGTATCAATTCTCATGCAGACAAATCGCATTTTAAACCCTTACCATCTGAAAGTCGGGCAAGAAATTTGTATTCCCAATTTAGCCGAAAATAATCCTAATTGTAACGGCATTCTCCATAAAGTCGTTGAGGGAGATACTCTATACATGATTACCCGGAAATATAACATATCCCTTGACGCCTTAATGAAAGTAAACTCCAATTTAGATCCGTATGACCTTCGTATAGGGATGACCCTCTGCATTCCTATCGAAACTGCAGTTCCGACTTTAGCACCTCAGCCGATAAGGAGCCCCGGATGCTCCGGCTTTCTTCATAAGATTGTGGCAGGAGACACTTTTTACTTGTTAGCAAAGAAATACAATCTGCCTTTAGAAACAATAATGGATGCAAATCCGCATCTGGATCCTTATAACCTTCGCATCGGCAGCATGATTTGCGTGCCGGTTACTGAAGGTGCTCAATTACCGGAGGATATAACGCCTCCACCTGAAAAACCAATGACACCGGTCGTACCGGTGCCACCGATTTCAGAAGCGAATGAAGAATCCTATTTTATCCGCATCGGTGATAATTTAGAGGAACTTTCCCAACGATTAAATCTACCTAAACAAAATCTGATGAAAGCAAATCCTATTCTTAACGCAATGGATTTTTCCATACCTGGAACACGGATCTGCATACCTAAATAACACTAGATTGCTCTAAGTTACAAGGACTGATAAAGTGGATGCGCCCGACAAAGTTCCTTAACAATAGCAGTGGCCTTTGCTGCAGAAGCGCTGTCCCCTGGGTGATCCAGAATCAGAGCAATGGCCTCTGCTACTTTTTCACATTCGGCGGCGCCAAAACCTCTCGTGGTAATCGCTGCGGTTCCTAAACGAATCCCTGCAGTTACAAATGGGCCGTTTGGATCTCCCGGAATCGTATTTTTATTGGTTGTAATTCCACAAGAATCTAAAAGGGCCTCTGCATCCTTCCCTGTAATATTTTTATTGATCAGCTTGACCAGCAGAAGATGGTTGTCCGTACCGCCGGACACCAGTTGAAAGCCCTTATCCAGAAGACTATCCGCCATTACCTTGCAGTTTTCCACTACTTTTTTTTGATAAGCAGCAAATTCAGGTGTTGCTGCCTCCCAAAAACATACTGCCTTACCTGCAATAATATGCATTAGCGGTCCACCCTGTATTCCCGGAAAGACTGCTTTGTTGATTTGTTTTTCGAATTCCTTTTTTGCCAGAATCGCTCCGCCTCTGGGTCCTCTTAAGGTTTTATGAGTTGTCGTAGTTACAATATGAGCATGTTCAACCGGGTTGGGATGGATACCTGCAGCGACTAAGCCGGCTATATGGGCCATATCAACCATCAACAACGCTCCGACTTCATCGGCAATTTCACGAAAATACTTTGCCTCAATTATTCTGGGATAAGCACTGGCACCCGCCACAATCAATTTGGGTCTATGTTTTAATGCCAGTTCTCTTACTTGATCAAAGTCAATCCGTTCTGTCACCGGACTAAGATGATAAGGGATAAATTTATAATTGATACCGGAAAAGTTAACCGAACTTCCATGGGTTAAATGGCCCCCATTGGATAAATCCATACCAAGTACTTTGTCTCCATGGTTCAACACAGCCACATAAGCAGCCATATTTGCTCCGGATCCGGAATGAGGCTGGACGTTGGCATATTCTGCATTGAATAATGCTTTAATCCGTTCCCTTGCCAAATCCTCCACTTGATCAACATACTCGCAGCCTCCGTAATACCGTCTGCCCGGGTACCCCTCTGCATATTTATTTGT
>JAQUJQ010000185.1 GCA_028680875.1 Eubacteriales bacterium | reverse complement strand
GAGTCAACTGATCAGGCAAATCGTGGGTTAATGCCGGATGATTATACCTATAAAAGTTTCTTATGGGCGATGAAATATTTTCCGGACTCAGTGACTCTCAACATTAATGATTCGGATATGCACTGGGACATGACACTATACCGCCGATATTTAGAGATTGTACGAAACTTAATAGACAGAGGGATCAGGATAGATAATGTAGGACTTCAGATGCACATTTTTAATCCTGAAGAATCTAAAAAAATTGCGAACGGTGCCGATATATTGACACCTAAAAAAATATACGAGAGGCTGGATCTTATGTCTGATGCAGGTAGACCATTGCAGGTTAGTGAAGTCACCGTTAGCGCTCCAGACGATAGTGAAGCCGGAAAACAAATTCAGGCAGAAATCACGAAAAATTTATATAGGCTTTGGTTCAGTTACCCCAATGTGATGGGAATTACGTGGTGGAACGTCGTTGATGGAGGTGCTGCGCCAGGAGAGCCATCATTTTCGGGAATATATGATAAAGAACTAAATCCAAAACCTGTTTATTTTCTTCTCGATGAGCTGATAAACAAGGAATGGAAAACCAAAACTACATTAAAAGCAACTAAAGACGGGGTAGTAAAATTTCGTGGATTCAAGGGACGGTATGTTGTCATTTGGAAAGACAAATCCGGAAAAATGAAACAGAGAGAATTCGATTTATTGAAAGATGGGGATGGTTTTGAGATATATTAATCAGATAGATTCAAATAGATAATGAAAAAATATATATTTTACATCACAATGGTGTGTTTGTTGTTCTCCTGTTCCAGGAAAACAACTAGTGGCGAATTTCCACCTCTTTTCCCGTTCTTAATCACGCTGGATGGAGAGGATAACATCGCCGATATGTCTCATCTTTTAGATGCTCCTGCCGGTAAAAATGGTTTTGTAAGAATAGAAAATGGCCGGTTTGTGACTGATGCCGGTCCTATTCGCTTGCATGGCACCAACCTCACAGGAGCAGCCAATTTCCCAGATCATAAAGATGCTGATCTTTTAGCAACTGAATTGGCTGGATATGGAATTAATTGTGTGAGGCTTCATTATTTTGATGCTAAATATGGTAATTTTCGTAATGAGAAACAGACTGGAATTTTTACTGAAGACTCCACGACACAAAGAAATCTAAATCCTGAACTATTGGATCGGCTGGATTACATGATTGCCAAATTCAAAGAGAAAGGAATATATGTAGATATGAATTTGCATGTGGCGAGAAAAATGGACGAGCGCGACGGTTTTTCCGGTTTTAATCAACGGCCTGGTTTGGATAAAGGTGTTGATAACTTTGAGCCTCGGATGATAGAATTGCAAAAGGAGTATGCGAAAGATCTTTTAACGCATGTCAATCCTTATACTAATCTACCCTATGCCAACGATCCTTGCGTTGCGTTGATTGAAATCAATAATGAGAATTCCCTTCTAAATCAATATCATAGTGGAGGCATTGATCGATTGCCAGAACCTTATATAGGAGAACTTCAGCGTCAGTGGAATATGTGGCTAAGTAACAAGTATTCTTCCACACAAGCATTGTTAAAAGCTTGGAATTGGCAGGAAATTCCTTTACATGATGAACAAATAAAGGAGGGAAAATTTGAAGAACCTGTTTCTATCGATGGCAAAACTTGGATTTTGTCTGAGGGAAAATCATCGGCAACATGTAACGTCGAGGACAATGCATTAAAAATCAATGTTACCCGTGAAGGGGAGGATGAATATTTTCCCAAATTGTTCAGAAAACTCAAAGTGAAGAAAGGAAAACCTTACACCCTATCTTTTAGGATACGAAAAGTAACAGGAAATGTTCCAAGTACATTGGGATTGGCAATATCTGACATGAATAATGGATGGAAATCCCAGGGTCTTCATCAAACCATTGAGGTAGAAAATAAGTGGAAAGAATTTAATATCTCATTCACAGCCACTGATGATACAGGTGTCACTAGACTTGAGTTAACTCGCTTTTCAACAGGTGTTTATGAGATCGATGACTTGTCTTTTAAAAGTGGAACGGTAAAACAGTTTGGTTTGTCACAAAGAGTGGAGGATGGTTCTGTACTTGTAATCAAAAAAGATGATTTTACCACATTGGAAGCCAAAAAGGATTTTTATCAGTTTCTTATCGATACCGAACATAAATACTGGGTAGGGATGTCGGAATATCTGAAAAATGAATTAGGAGTGAAGTCTGTGATCTCCGGGACTCAGCTAGGTTATAGTCCTCCATTTGTACAGAATGAATTGGATAACATCGACAGCCATGCTTATTGGTGTCATCCCAGTCCCGTTAATGAGAATTGGAGAATCAGGAACGAATCAATGGTAAACTCTATGGCAACGATAAAGAGTTTAGCATCCCAGAGGATACATGGGAAGCCCTATACGGTAAGCGAATACAATCATCCTTTTCCCAACCAATACGGCGCTGAAGGGCAACCTATGTTGCGTTCCTATGGAGCATTTCAGGGTTGGGATGGTGTTTTCGAGTATACATTCAATCATCGAAATGAGTTAGATTCTGATTATAATAATTATTTCTTTAGTATAAATGATCGCACCGATGTATTGGCCCACTTGCCGGCCTGTGCGACAATATATTTGAGAGGTGATGTTCAGGAATCAAAAAGTGCGATCAATGCTCCCATTGGCTATGCTGAATACTTTGAAAAGCTAGTATCCGATAAATCAGTGGGCGTCGATATCTCAGGTGCAGGATTCAATACCAACTTATCTCTAATTCACAAAACAGGTGTTTCGCTAAATGGGGATGCTGGAAGTAAGACGTCAGATTTTGTTACCCCCGCGGGTAAAATTTTAATAAGTGATACAGAAGAGTTGATTTGGAATCGTGAAATTGAAGGAAAGGGATATTTTGTTGTCAATGCTCCTAATACAAAATTGTTTACAGGTTTTCCCGAGGGACGAAAAATATTGTTGGATGACATTGAATTGTCTGTAGGTAATACTCGCCTGGGATGGGCAACAGTCTCGTTACTTTCTCGTAACGCAAATGGTTTTAGTAATTCTGAAACTCCTATAAGAATTTTAGTAGCTGCGACGGGATTGATTGAAAACAAAGGAATGAAGATAAAAGAGTTGGATAACCAACATATCACACTGATGGATTGGGGTAAAGCACCTGTATATGTTGAAGGTATACCTGTAACGCTGTCGTTGGCATCTGATCCGGAAAAAACAAAATGCTTTATCCTAAATTCAGAAGGAAAACGTAAGAAAGAAATACCGGTGACATCAATTGAGGGAAAAACAGGAATCCAACTCAAACCGGAATACAAAACCATTTGGTACGAAATTGAAATTAAATAATAAAGGAAGTAAACAATGAGAAATCTATTGATCACATTATTCGCTATGTTTTTTAGTGTATTTATGCAAGCACAAACATCGTTCCCGAAAAGTTCAAAAGAGGATCGTGAGCAGATCATGAGTGAAGCTTATTGGAAAATATGGAATCCTGAGGTGCAGAAGCAGATCGACCAGGATATTGAAAAATACAGAAAAGCAGATGGTGAACTAACGCTGACAGATTTTGCCCCGGGTATGGAAGTAAAGATAGAACAGATTTCGCATGATTTCATTTTCGGTGCCCATATTTTCAACTATAATCAGCTGGGGAAGAAGGAATATAATGATCGTTACAAAGAGTTGTATGGAACCCTTTTTAATTCGGCTACGGTTGCCTTTTATTGGAAAACGTTTGAAATGCAACCGAATCGTCCACGTTTTAAGGAGGAGTACTGGGACACGGAATCGTACTGGAACAGCGTAGCCGAACCTAAAAAAGAGCCGCATTGGAGGAGACCGGCACCGGATCCCGTTATCGAATTTCTAGA
>JAQUJQ010000184.1 GCA_028680875.1 Eubacteriales bacterium | reverse complement strand
TTTTTTTCTAAAAACTATTTATATCGGCTTACCATATATTTCATTTTAATCATGGAAGCAGAATGAATTTGAGAAACCCGGGATTCTGTAACGCCAAGAATTTCCGCAAT
The DNA here is from genome assembly GCA_028680875.1 of Eubacteriales bacterium. GTDB lineage: Bacteria > Bacillota > Clostridia > Peptostreptococcales > Anaerovoracaceae > JAQUJQ01. The sequence continues at coordinate 3,792 of JAQUJQ010000184.1, read as the reverse complement.
TTCCCTTAATTTTAAACCTTCATAATAATATAAAGATACTACCAGCCGCTCTTTTTCATTAAGTTGCTCAATGGCCTCAATCAGCATATCTCTTAGCTCACTGTTAAGCAATTCCGACTCAGGGCAGCCTTTATCCGAAACCATTGTATGTTCATGAATAGTTTCTTCATAAGAAAGAAGAATGGAATTATGCCTTTGTTGAAGTATCTTTTCAAGCTGTGGAAGTGAAATGCCCATTTTCTCAGCTATTTGAACGTTTGACGGCGGACAGCCATTGGTTGCATAGAGTTCGCCGTATACCTGATCCAATTCTTTGGATAAATTACGCTGACTTCTCGGAACCCAATCCTGCTTTCTCAAAAAATCAATGATTGCTCCTTTTATTTTTAATGATGCAAAGGTTTCAAACTTATTCCCTAAATACGGATCAAATTTTTCAACAGCATCAATCAATGCAATCATGCCCTGATTGACCATGTCATCAAGCTGTCCGAAATTATTGTGGCTCCCCCGAAACCGTAATACAATTTTTCTCACAAAATCGGTATATTGCAGAACCAGTTCATTCCTTAGCTCAATTGACCGATCCGCCAAATACGGCTCCCATTGGTCAATATACTTATCTTCATTGTTTTTTACAACGGAACTCATTTTTCACCTCTTTTACTGCAACGCTTCTATTTGTACAATTCCTATTGCTTGTATTTGTATATTTGTATCAATCTCATTAAAGGACAAGACGGTCAGGTTTGGTAGAAATTGATCCATTAATCTTTTAAAATATATTCGTACTATAGGAGACGTTAATATAACCGGCTGTTGAATTAACTCTTTTACTTTTTCCATCTGTGCAGTAAGGTTTTTAACAATCCCCTCTACAATTGAAGGTTCAATTGCCAGATAAGTTCCGTACTCATTTTTTTTAATTGAATTTAGAATGGTATTTTCCAGCTCTTGATCAAGAGTGATAACCTTTATATTATTACCATCTGTATACTTTCTGGTAATGGTCCTCTTCAGTTTTTGCCGGACGTATTCTGTAAGCATATCGGTATCATTAATATTACTCCCATAGTCCCCCAAGGTTTCCAGAATACCTTCCATATCTCGAACGGGTATCCCTTCTCTCAGAAGATTCGTAACTATTTTTTGCAGATCCGATAGACTAACAATTCCGGGGATTACATCATCAACAACTGCCTGATTTCTCTTAGCAACATTTTTAAGAATAGCTTGGATATCCTGTCTGCTGACCAGCTCATAAATGTGCTTTTTTATCACTTCCGACATGTGAGTGACCATAACGGAAAGCGGATCGATTACCGTATATCCATAAATTTCAGCCATCTCACGCTCACTTTCCCTTATCCATTTTCCGGGTATGTCATAGGCAGGTTCTATCGTATCGATGCCTTCAATTGTGCCGGTGCTGTTGCCCGGATCAAGAGCTAAATAGTAATCCACCAGGATCTCTCCCCTTGCAACCTCTTCCCCCTTTATTTTAATCAGGTACTGATTGGGATTAATCAGTCCGTTATCCCTCAGTCTCACTGTGGGGACAATGATGCCCATATCTAACGCAAATTGCTTTCTGAAAATAATAATCCGATCAATAAAGTTTCCTCCGCTGTTTTCATCTACAAGCGGAAGCAGTGAGTATCCGAATTCCATTTCTATCGGATCCACTCCCAATAAATCATATACATTATCAATGTTTCGATAGTAACTGACCTCATCCTGTTCCTTACGGATCATTTCATTTAATTCGTCCGATTCCTCCTGTTGCTTTTGTACGGTTGAAGTTTTCATTAAGATGTATCCTAAAACTGCGAGAAGAATCCCCAAAAAAGCAATTTGAAAAACAGGAGCACCCGGAATCAGGCACATCATGGCGATGGCCATGCCCGAAATGATTAAAACATTGGGCTGAGATAGGAACTGCCTCTTTACATCCTCATTCAAATTATTCTCCGAGGCGGCTCTCGTTACTATCATGCCTGTAGCTGTAGAAATCATCAAAGCAGGAATTTGACTGACCAATCCGTCTCCGACAGTAGCAATGGAATAGACATACAGAACTTCGCTAAACGTCATATCACTTTGGACAATTCCGATAATTGAGCCTGCAATGATATTTATCACGGCAATAAGAATCGCAGCGATTGCATCTCCCTTAACCAATTTGGTGGCTCCATCCATTGCTCCATAAAACTCTGCTTCTCTTTGGATAATGACCCTTCTTTTTTTTGCTTCTTGCTCATTGATAATTCCTGAGCTCAAATCTGCATCAATTGCCATCTGTTTTCCCGGCATTGCATCTAAAGTGAATCGGGCGGACACCTCGGCAATCCGTTCGGCGCCCTTGGTAATTACGATAAACTGTACAATTAGAATAATAATAAATACAATAAACCCGACAATGGGGTTTCCTCCCAGCACAAAGGAACCGAAGGTTTTGATAATTTGTCCGGCTTGTCCTTCGTTAGATAGAATCAAGCGAGTTGATGAAATGTTCAGGGCCAATCTAAACAAAGTTGTAATTAAAAGCATTGAAGGGAAAATTGAAAACTCCAATGGCCCCCCTATAAACATTGTAGTGAGTAGAATAATCAAGGAGATAGATATGCTTAAAATAAACATAAAATCTAAAAAGAATGGAGGTAATGGTATTATGATTAAAGCTATTATAAGAATCACAAATACCACTGTCGCATTATGTAATATCTTCATACTGTCCCCTTTCCCTTATTCTCGTTTTTATAAACCCAGGCTAAGAGTTCCGCTACGACTTCATAGAAGTCCAAAGGTATATATTCATTCACCTCTGCACCTTCATACAGACCTTTGGCCAATGGCTTATTTTCTGTAATTAAGATCTGATGCTTTTCTCCTATCTCAATGATTCTTTTTGCCATATAATCCTGACCTTTTGCCACAACAATCGGAGCCGGATCCTTCTCAATGTCATATTTTAAAGCAACCGCATAATGGGTTGGGTTCCTTACGATTACATCCGCTGAGGGTACTTGTTGGATCATTCGATTCAAGCTCATTTTCTGTTGCTTTTCTCTGATCCTGCCCTTTATAAAAGGATCCCCTTCTGTAAGCTTATATTCATCCTTTACTTCCTGCTTTGTCATTCTCAATTTCTTTTCGTACTCATATTTTTGGTATCCATAATCTAATATTGCTACACCTAAAAAAATAAGGCATATTTTATAAACCATTGCCATTATTCGATCTTTCATAAAAGACAGGTTGTCACCTATGCCTGCATTGTAAGTGTCGGGAATTAAAACAAGCAGATCTTTTATACTGATATAAATGATACTCATAATGACAATTACCTTAATTAACGATTTAACCAGCTGAACAATCGATCTCAGGGAAAACATTCTCTTAAATCCTTGAATGATACTGATTCGATTATATTTAAACTTTAGCAATTCTACGGTAAACAAAAATCTTGTTTGAATTCCTGAAATAACAAATACTGTTAATGCTAATATAATGATTATGGGTAACGTTGAAATAAAAAAGACCTGTACCATTTCTTTCAAAACGGCTACAGCTGTCGCTGTATTTAGTTCATAAAGCGTTGCTACTTTATCCAGTTGACTTCGATAGAAAGCTTCTAATTGCATAATAATGAATAATCCCATCTTCATAATCAGTATAAATGCTATTAAAAGTAGCACAACACTGACAACATCTTTACTTTGGAAGACGTTACCTTTTTTTCGCTCATCCCTTCTTTTTTTTGGAGTGGCTTTTTCAGTTTTATTGGATTCA
>JAQUJQ010000183.1 GCA_028680875.1 Eubacteriales bacterium | reverse complement strand
ATTTGCCTGGTCTCTACAGTCATGGCATCGTCACTGGAGTTTGAGATCCTTTTTGTCGTGGCCATAAAGCCCACCATATTGCTGCTGTCTTTTTCAACAACACGAAGTATAAATTTTCCCATGACATCACTCTCCACACTCTGAAGTAAAATCAACCAATTCATCCAGGATCTCCTGCAGCCTTTCGGTACGTTCCTGAAATTCCTCTCCTTTTTCTGACTCCTGCCAACGCTCCGACCGGTTGTCAAACTGTTCCTCACGTTTTTCAATCATTTCCTCAATATCAGAACATACTGCTTCTATTTTCTTAAGTATCTTTTTCATAGTAAGTAATTTTAATCAGGTAATTTTAATAATACGCCTTCCTCTTTCTGGTAGGCTTCAAAATCAGTAATGCACTCCCTGAGATCCAGTAGGAATTCCAAAGTGCAACCTCTGTCAGCACATTCAATCAAATAAGCTTTCATGGCTTTGATTGCGCAAAGATCCTGCCCTCTCAGGACAAAGACCGGCTCCTCATTAACGAGTGCCAGGTGAACGATTCGTTTCTGATCTTTCATGCTTCTGGAGAATTAAAGATTATAAGACAAAGAGCAAGAATAATCATCACTGCAGCAAAGGCCACACCCATACAGCAGGTTAATTGCACCTTAGCCCACAATAGGTTTTGTTCTTCCAGTTTCTTTGCACACTTATCACAAACCGACACACTCTTATCCTTTCTCAGGACATACATTCTTTTTAGGACTGGCGTGTTACAGTCGCAATGTTCACAGTGTAGCATGGTTCAGAAATTTACGGTTCCACATATCCTTTGCCTTACCCGATTGGCTGACTGTTGCTCTGCAAAGTCCAATAACCTCAGATCCACTTTGCGCTCCAGTTCTTTGGATTGAATCAAAGCCGAACGCGACCGGGTGGAGAAATACTCCTTTTGTGCAGTTCTCATGCGAGATACAAGCTCCAGAAAGTTCTTCACCGCTGCATCGTAATTGGTAGAATTAGTATTCAAAAGGTCGTTCATGGTAAAATCTTTTTATTTCTTCATGTGTTGAAAAATATGATTCGCATTCGCGTAGCGAACAAACTCAGCCAGAGAGTGAACCCCCAGTTTCTTGAAGCTGTTCTTCCTGTGATTGTTCACTGTGTTCAGCGATATAAACAAGCGTTCCGATATTTCATCGTCCCGAAGCCCATCAGCGCATAGCTGCATGACTTCCAGTTCCCTATTACTCAGACGGGAATTAAACCGAGGATTGCAGATGATCCCGTCGTGTTTGCATTCACCCCGGAGAGGGCAGGACACAAATTCAAACTTAAAATTCCCCTGTGCATCCATATCGATCACGTTATCGTACAATCCGAAATTGCACTTTATGAATCGCCTTACAACAAGAAAATCCCGATACCTTTTATTCAATGCACTTTTGGAGTATACCTCCATTAAAGCATTGTAAGCATCGGGATAGAATTCACTCAAAATTGAAATGAACCGGCCAATAAATTCCACATCTTTGTTTTGATCCAGATTGTGTTCCGGATCCCCTTCTGTTCGAAGTGTTATTTCCCCCTCCGGAGTAGTATAAAACTCTACATTTTTCATGGGAACAAGATTTCTGAGGGAATATTCAACTCCTTTTCAATTACACTTTTCGAAAGGGCATCCGGTGTCTGAACTCCGGCCAGCCAACAACGAACTGTCTTTACTGACTTCATAGTCAGCTCCGCAATACGCTCAACAAACTCCGTCTTGGGAGCTTTCACTGTACTTCGCTCCGGCAAACCGTCGTAGATTTCCCGGAAACTTTTCTGACATTCTTGGGTTAAATCATTCATTTTTTTGCGTTTAGTGTGAACCGTTTTATAAATATTGATATATTTGTAACGTAATCAAGTTGATTACGGGGCAAATATAGTAAATATATTATCCAATATCCAAATAATGGACAATAAATTATCCAACGTAAAAGAAAGAATTTTATATCTAGTTGAATATAAGCAGGATGTAAAGGATAAATTCTTTGGAAGAATTGGAATGACTTATGCTAATTTCAAAGGAGCGGCAAAAAATACACCAATAAATTCAAATGCACTGGTTAATATATTGGCCATATATGATGATATCAACCCCGACTGGCTTTTAACCGGATCAGGCCCCATGCTACGCACAGAGCCAAGAAAAACCACCGAAGAAGCTCCAACATCTCCGGACAAATACGATCAACTGGAAAAAGAAATAAGAAAACTTACTCACGATTTGAGTAAAAAATGCATCGACCTAACTACTACTTTGGCAGAACAGCAAACCCGGTTAACTGAAATAATTTCTTCACAGCAGCGGATTATAGAGGAGCTGACTAAGAAAGATTGATGTTTATACCCTCATCATATGATCTTACCACCATGATAAAGTTCAACACACAATTAGGATCTGAATGTTTGAACAAACAGGCAAGAGAACAAAGAGATCTTTTAAAACCTCTATTAAAAGGAATGCACTGTCGAAAATGTTCAATGGAATCAAGCATTAATTTCTATGAAAACCAATATGGACAGGTTATCCCTAAAATCAATGCTTGCTGTCCTGAATTCCACGAAAGAATAAGAAAGAAGATATTTTAAGGGTTCTGGACAGTCCATATTATTCCATCAGTTTCATCATTTGCCCAGCCGCACTCTGGATCTCTACGACAAAGACAAAATTTACTTTTTCCATTTAACAATAAAAAGCGTTTTAAATGTTTGATTGGAAAAAGAAGTTCATAAACATCAATCTGTGGATTAATACACATAGAGGTAGCTAATTGGGTAACTACTTTGATAGAGCTATGTAATATCTCTATACGGATTAATTCGCGATTTACAAGTGTAAGATCCTTGTCTGTAGGTTTTACTAGAACAATTTTTGATTCCATATCTCTTATTTTTTACAGAGTAAAAGAATTCAAATCAATATACATCATAGGGACAAACAATGAACTGATAAAATGAGAGTTACCCGAAAAGAATATACTACAGATGTTCTGAACAGGATAAAAGAACTCAGAATACAATATGGTTATTCACAGTCAAAACTGGCCAAAGAAATTTTCATTTCCCTAACAGAATACCGTAAAATTGAAGCAGGAGAAAAACCTATGAAAATGAGGATGTTAATATCAATTTTAAGAGTGTTTCGGATCAAGACCGGGTACTTTTTTAGACCTATAACTCAAAAAAGATATGGGAAAAGTACCCTCTAATAAATAATTGAATATCAGATATATAAAGTAGGCCCCGGGACAGCAACGGGACAAATTTAATAATAAGTTAACAAAGTAGGAGTTTTGTATGTTCTTGATTAGGAAGTGATTACAGCGAAAAAATCCGAAAAATTCGTCTCCCTCACCTTCCGCACAGAGGAAAGGCGAGCGAAGCTCGCCAAGCCAAAAAAAACCCAGCCCCGCAAGCTCGCTTGCAGGGCTGGAATTTTTTTGGCTATCCCGATGCCTTTGGCATCGGCTTTCCTCTGTGCAAGGATCCCCCCGAATGGGCATCACGGCGGCACGCCGTAATCCCTTGTGCGATCCCCCGAGAGGGAAAAGGCGGCAGGCCGTAATCCCTCTCCCGCAAGCTCGCTTGCAGGGCTGGAATTTTTTTGGCTGTCCCGATGCCTCTGGCTAAGCCAATGGAATCCCCACCCCAATCAATTTCTGAATATCCCTCAAGCGAGTCAATTCATCAGAGCTGCAAAAGGAAATGGCAACGCCCCCTTTGCCCGCCCTTCCGGTGCGTCCAATGCGATGCACATAGGTTTCGGGGACTTCGGGTAAATCGTGATTGATAACGTGACTCAATTCCACCACATCAATGCCACGTGCAGCGATATCGGTAGCTACCAGGGCTTTGATCTTATGTTCCTTGA
>JAQUJQ010000182.1 GCA_028680875.1 Eubacteriales bacterium | reverse complement strand
CGTCATTATGTTGGAGTATTTTAAGAGCGGGTCGTTCCATACTTCACCAAACTTGTCATTATCGAGAATGGAAAAACTATTTGTATCTCCATCTCTGGTAATGCGAATTATTTTAATACGCTCTGGGTGTTGAACGACAAATTACCGGCGGCAGAAACAACACATTATTTTTCCAAAAGAAATGGCATCCAGCGACATAATAACATCGGGGCGACAGGTAACGAACGGGAAAACAACACAATCTGGTCGCCTAAGCTATAATCGGTCAACATAGAAATAACGAGCCATAATACATCATCATGGCTCGCCAAGAAGGAACGGTAGTGATTTTTACTAGCGTAAAGACTGGTTATTACTGGCGGCAAGTATCGTTTCAGCATCAATGGACTGCTTTTTTAACTGTGCCCCTAGAGTGAGAGCATCGGTCATAAGATTATCAATTAATCGGGGTGTACCATGACAAAAGCCAGTAATAGCATTAACTGCAGCATCATCAATAATTGAACGGGCACCACCTGCCGCCTCAATTTTATGATAAATATAATCGGCACTTTCCTGGCTGGACAATCCTTGGTAGTTGTAATGCACCGTAATACGCTGCTTAAGAGATTCATGAACAGGTTTTTCCAATATATTATTAAAATAAGGCTCCCCCACCAGAATTAGGGCAAAACAGCTGAGACTATCATAGTTGACGTTCATTAACATTTTAATGTCGCGTAAAATAGCAGAATTAAGATACTGACTTTCATCAACGGCAACCAGAAGAGTTTTACGTTTTTCTTTTAAAAGATAATAAACCCGATCTTGAATAGCTTTGAACATATCCGTCTTTCGTCCACTCGCATCAATGCCCAGCATAGCACAGAATTGACGGTAGAACTCAGATACACTGACAGTGGAAAGACAAATATACACCATCTGATACAGGTTAGGATTCAATTCCTTAGCAAAGCAACGCAAAGCATAAGATTTCCCCATTCCGGGTGGAGCAGTAAATACACCGATCCCCCTTACATCCTTGAGATAATTTAAACGGGAAACCATTTGCTTATGATCCACGGAGATAAAACAGTCCTTCTCGTTGATAGATTTATCAAAAGGGTTAAAGGAAAGGCCATAAAAATGTTTAAACATCTGTTTTACCTCCTGCTATGGAATAGTCAATAGATAGATCATTATTACGCTTGGTTCTTGAATTGGCGACCTTATCAGTTAGCCGCAGGGGATAATGCCGATCTTCATAAAAAATGTAAGCCTTATCCATCTGATCGGGGAGATAGCGTACTTGTACCTTCATTCCGATAAACTGCATGGGGGCATCATAATATTCTTTATTAATACTAACGGTAGCATCATTATTAACCCGGCGCAGTTTGCGGTTCATAAAACATTCATCCAGCCATTCCTGATTTTTAGGTTTTCTGATAAGATCCAAGTCACGCATATAGCGATCAATAGGTTTTTCATTCGTAGCACTGTGAACCGTGGTGTTATGTTTACGGATATAATCAGCCAGCTGCCGGTTAAGTTCTTCAATTGAATGGATCTGTTTAGTATCGAGCCCATAAAGCCAGCGTTCCTTAAGCGTTCTGAAATTTCTTTCACATTTGCCTTTGCTAGCTCCATCTCTTACCGGGGTATGGAGTTCCACCGTACCAATAGAACCACAAATAAGAGAAAGCTGCTCATTTTTGTAGGTAGAGCCATTATCCAGATACAATTTATTGGGGATACCAAAGCGCGCAACCGCTTCCTTAAATACGATCTGAAAGTTATAGGCGTTGTCATTGTAAAAATATCTTCCCCCCACAATCATTCGGGAATGATCATCAATAGCCATAATGAGGTAGGTACGACGAGTCTGGCCGTCCTGAGTAATATATGGTCCATAGCAGGTATCAGCTTGGTACATAGACCCAGAGACGGCTTCTTCAAAAGCCTTGCGATCCTTCATGTTAATATTGCGGGCAGATTTCAAGTCATTACGTTTGATAAAACGCTGTACACTGGCCACCGACACTTCTGATGCTTTGATAAAGCCATTTTCTATTAGGCGGTTGTAGATTTGGGTAGCATTAAGCTTGGGATACTTAGCCTTTAACCTGAATATTTCTTCGGTAGTGGCATCGGAAAGCTTTCTGGTCATACCCTTATCTGAGCGGATCTTGGGCATCAGAGCATCCATACCGCCCTTTTTGTAATATTCCTCCCACTTTTCAAGGGTCTTAGGATTATACCTGACTGGGGAACCATCTGGAAGTGTAAGCGTATCTGTTGTTATCCTTCTGTAGTAGGCGGTTTTGGTGGCATCAGGAAATACACCCTGGATGACCGGCGCAATCAGGGCGAATCGAAAATAGGCCATTTCAATAATATATTTTTCATTGTTTCTGTCATTCATTATGACGATCACCTCCTTCTGCATAATAAAATGACCTCAGCCGGATAGCCATTCCGAATTTATGTGGAAGTGGTAAAACAGAACGTGCAGGATTCTTAGGGAGAAGCAGAATGTGCAGTTTTTAAGGTTCCCTGAAGAAAAGAGAAGTCATGAGACAGGAAAAAAATTTTGAGCCCCGAAGATAATTTTCGCATAGAGAAATTTATTAAGCATCTTATGAAATCTAATGATGACATAATATGGTCCTGCAGCACACCGAGCCAGAGCTGCTTATGCCTGCGGAACAAATGTATCCACAAGTAAAGGGTAGATATGGAGATCTCATATTTATCACATATTTCTTGTATGCTGCCGGAGCGGGTGTAATAATCCCGCAAAACAGTGAGAATGAAAAGGATACTGTATGAACCATAAGGAATTATGATTTCAGGGATTATAGCATGGGTATGTCCGCATGATGTACATAACACCCGCAATATGCTGACTTGGTAACAAACAGTTTTACCGGATTCATAGGAAATCAGATAGCGTTTATACGAAGCATGGGAACGGCAAGAGTGCCTTGCTCCGCAAGTTGGGCATATGAAGTCTTCCATCTTGAAGCAATTCATGAAATGGTCAAAAAGCTGCCGTGCAGAAAGGCTTATTAAATTAAGATTGCAAAATACCGTAAATTCTCTTATCATAAACCTGTTGTTGGTGATGGAATGTATTTTAATGCATTTCATTAACTAAATCTTGGCGGACTTGGATCCGGCAAGGTGTGTGAAAGAGAAAGAGTGTTTACGGGCGAGGTAAAGGGACTCTTTCTCTTTTCATTTTCTGACTTTGTCTACTATATGTAATCATAGCCATAATTTCAATACGCTTATGGAAAAATAAAGTGCCGTATTCAACGACACATTCTTTTAGGTGCAAACCTAGTTTATGGAATTTTAATTTGATGCTTTTTTGTTAATACTGGTAATCTGAAATTGTCGCCTTACACCCTTGTTTCTCTGAAGATATATCGCACTGTCGCCCCTGTGTGCCGATTGAATAAGTTGGTGTCAGGCAGCGGAGCTTTCTTTGAATGACATTGTAAAGCACCGTTGCATAAATGATTGAAGATTGGCATATAATGTTTTACAATTATAATAACTATAGAAAGAAGCTGATTTTATAGCTAAAACAACCAATTTAAACATTCGTGTTGATAAGGAATTAAAAAGCAAAGCTGAAGCTATTTTCGACGAGCTTGGCCTTAACATGTCTACAGCTATGAATATTTTCCTACGCTATTCCGTCCGCTATGGTGGTATTCCTTTTGACCTCCGCATAGAAAAGCCCAATGAAGAAACACAAGCGGCAATTGATGATATCAATAATAACCGTAATATGAGCAAAACCTTTGACAGTGTCAGTGCGCTAACGGAAGACCTAAATGCTTAAAATCCGGTACTCCAGTAGGTTTTATTGAATGTTCTATGCTAAAATAAATTTAAATAATTTAAACCAAATAAT
>JAQUJQ010000181.1 GCA_028680875.1 Eubacteriales bacterium | reverse complement strand
CAAAACCGATTATATTGACAGGATCACAGATTCCTCTCTTTGAAAAAAGAAATGATGCTCGGGATAATTTGATAACCGGGTTGATGATTGCCGGAAATTATAGTATTCCGGAGGTTTGTTTATATTTTGGGAATAGACTGATCAGGGGGAATCGGGCTACGAAAGTAAGTTCCGATGATTTGATTGCGTTTGATTCACCCAACTTTCCTTATCTTGCAGATGCGGGAGTCAGAATTGCTTTGAATCAAAAGAATATTAGAAAACCCGGTAATGGATTGAGGCTAACCCAATTTCAAGAACATCAAATTGCGGTGTTAAAGATTTTCCCGGGCATACAGTTTGAAGTATTTGAAAATATCATGACTACAAATTTAAAAGGCATTGTAATTGAAGCTTTTGGAGCCGGTAATATCCCGGAAAACCATGGTGCTCTAGTAAGGATACTGGAAAAAGCAAAAGAAAACGGAACCATAATAGTGGTCTGTACACAGTGCCTTAAAGGATCAGCCATATTGGGAGAATATGAGGCGAGCCGGGGACTTATTAAGGCCGGCGCCATCAGCGGCTATGATATGACCGTTGAAGCTGCAGTAACAAAACTATATTATCTTCTCAGTCTGGGCTATGATATTGATCATATCAAAAAGCTGATGGAAACTAATCTAAGAGGAGAACTGGAAAAGCCAACGGCTTAGGATCAGAAGGTTTTCGCCTTTCGCTTATCCATAATTATATCCAAAAGACGATGTGCAACCCCCTCCTTTGTAAGCAAAGGTAGGGGGATTTCTTCGCCTGACGTGATTAATGTCAAAAGGTTTGTATCAATAGCAAAACCTGCCCCCTCTTCATTAAGGTTGTTGGCAGCGATCATATCCAAATGTTTTTTCTCCAATTTAATTCTGGAGTTTTCAATCATGTTGTTTGTCTCCATAGAAAACCCACAGAGAAATTGGCGATCTGTGCGCTGTTCTCCTATATGTTTCAAAATATCTTTGGTACGTACGAGGGGGATGTTCATGTCGTCCTCTCTTTTTTTCAGCTTGTCTTTTGCAGTTTCGGCCGGACGATAATCGGCTACTGCTGCTGCTTTTATGATAATATCTTTATCCTGACTGCGGCAAGTTACAGCTTCAAACATTTCTTCTGCTGTAACAACTCCTATAGTCTCCATATGAAATGGAGGAGAAAGGGTAGTAGGGCCACTGATTAGAGTGACTTGAGCCCCTCGTTGCGCAGCAGCTCGGGCAATGGCATACCCCATCTTACCTGAAGAATGGTTGGTAATGTAGCGAACCGGATCAATAGCTTCCCGGGTAGGACCTGCCGTCACAAGAACTTTGAGGTCTTTCATATCTTTTTCATGGGCCAATTGATATAGTATCTCTTCCAGAATCACCTCGGGTTCTGACATTTTTCCCACACCCGTATCGCCACAGGCCAAGCGGCCGGATTCGGGAACAATCACCTGCCATCCGAAGTCCCGCAGTTTATCCAGATTTTGCTGTGTAACAGGGTTTTCATACATAGCTACATTCATAGCAGGAGCTATCAACTTTTTACATTTACAGGCAAGTACGGTTGTGGTCAACATATCATCTGCAAGGCCATAAGTCAGCTTGGAAATTACATTGGCTGTTGCCGGAGCTATAATCACTAAATCTGCTTTTTTTGCCAGGGCAATATGCTCAACGTTAAATTGAAAATTGCGGTCAAAGGTATCAATCGCCACCTTATCTCCGGTCAAGGTTTCAAAGGTAAGCGGGTTAATGAATTCTGTTGCATTGGATGTCATCAGTACATGTACGCAGCAGTGTTGTTTGACTAAAGCGGAAGCCAGCGAAGCGGCTTTATATGCAGCAATGCTGCCGGTAACGCCCAGTATTACGGTTTTTCCTTTTAACATTCGATAACCTCTTTTCGCAATCATATTACTCTTTTTCAATTTAGTATAACAAAATCAGTTCTCTCCGTAAACTAAGATTCATTTTAAAATAGATTATAGTTGCATTATACCCTTAATTTTTTTATAATAAAGACCAAGTATATAGTAAAAATAGTAAACAGGAGAAAATAATGATTTTAGCAATCGATGTGGGAAATACAAACATTGTGATTGGTTGTTTAGAAAAGGAAGCTACTCTTTTCACATCCCGGTACAGTACAGACCGCTCTAAAACAGAAGATGAGTATGCTCTGCTGTTAATGGACATGTTTCGTTTTCATGGAATTTCGCCTAGTGATATTGAAGGAGGTATTATTTCCTCGGTAGTACCGGAATTAAAAAAGGTATTTCAATTGGCGGTTGAAAAGTTGACGGGAAAGTGCCCTATGATCGTGGATCCGGCTCAGATAGAAGAATTAAATATTAAGATCGATAACCCGGCTCAATTAGGAAGTGATTTGGTTGTGAATGCAGTTGCAGCTCTTGACAAATATCCCAAACCGATTCTAATCTTTGATATGGGTACAGCTACTACACTTTCGGTTATAGATGAAAAAGGTGATTACATCGGGGGCATGATTATACCGGGATTACGCTTGTCTGTGGACGCACTTTCTGCACGTACTTCTCAACTGCCTCGTATTAGTTTGGATGCACCAAAACAACTTATCGGTACAAATACTATTAATTGTATGAAAGCAGGAGCTATTTACGGCAACGCAGCCATGCTTGATGGAATTATTGAGCGGATTGAGGAGGAACTGGGAAAAACACCTACTGTTGTGGCTACCGGCGGTCTTATTTGTGAAGTAGTGCCTTACTGTAAAAGAAAAATTATTATTGATAAGAATTTAATGCTCTGGGGTTTAGGAATTCTTTATAAAGCAAATCAAAAGAAGTAAAATTATTTTCCTCTGGGACGACGGTTGGGACGATAGTAAGTAAAATCTCTTACTGTCGTTTTCTTATCATTAGCTTTAAAGTTATGATCATATCCTTTTACGAATAACCTATAGAAACAAGTTTATATATTATCTTAAAATGTTGTCGGAAAATGGTACCTGTTGCAAATAATCTAATATTTTGATAATATTATTTTAAATTGTAGATAGACAAGGAGTATTATGTCTAAAATATATTATTTAATATTTCCTCTGTTAATTTTTTACATGGAATTGGTAGTAAAGATTGCCTGTTTTGGTCAGGTTTCATTGCGGGCATTATTATACACCGGTCTTTTTTCTGTTTCTATTGGCTTAGGGTGCGCTCTGCTTTCAAGCCTGTGGAGTTTTAGAGTTAACCGGATATTGTCATTGGTTTTGTTGGGGAACATTACTCTTTTTTGCGGATCGCAGATAGTCTATTTCACGATTTTTGAAACTTTTGGAACACTTTACTCTCTCTTTGCGGGAGCGGGAGCAATTACAGGATTTTGGTCCGGGACGGTGGCAGGGCTTAAAACTGCCATAATTCCGCTCTTGTTTCTGGTCATTCCCTTTATCCTTTTCTTAATTTTTGGAAAGAAATATGTCCCCATAAAACGGCAGCCCTGGAAGGCTTTGGCCATCCCCGGAGGATTAATCATTGGCTTTTACCTGATAGCAGTACTACTGGTATTGAGTGGGAATTCCGGAGTAATGCCGGTAAAATTTTTATATCGAGAAGCCTTTGTTCCTAATTTATCTGTAGATAATTTTGGTGTGATGACCACATTGCGATTGGATGCGCAAAATCTCCTCTTTGGGAAAAGTTATGGAGCCAATGATGGTCAATTGCCTGAAGACCCCATAGATCCTGAGGAACCCGAGGAGATCATATACGGTTATAATGTGACGGATATTGATTTTGATATGCTGATTGAAACAGAAACGAATGAGACAGTTCGTGATATGCATAGGTATTTCAGTCAAGTTACTCCTACTAAGCAAAATATATATACAGGATATTTTGCCAATAAAAATTTAATTTGGATTGTCGGAGAGGCTTTTTCCTCTTTAGCTTT
>JAQUJQ010000180.1 GCA_028680875.1 Eubacteriales bacterium | reverse complement strand
AACTGGAGAAGTTGGTTTTAGAAGAAAAATTTCGTGCTGATTTATATTATAGGCTTAATGTGATTCCTATAGAAATACCTCCTCTTCGGGATAGACCGGAGGATTTGATCGCTGCAACAGAGTATTATTTCGATAAATATAATAAAAAATATGGAAGGCATATACAAATCAACGATACATTACTTGAAGAGTTTCTTAGGTATAGCTGGCCGGGGAATTTGAGAGAATTAGAGAATTACATAGAACGTACGGTAGTTACAAGTAAGGTAGACTATTCTACACTGGATAAAATAGAAAAGAATAATGAAACTTGTTCTGAGCCAGATAAAACCCCTCTTTTAAATAATGCTTTGGAACAATTGGAGAAAAACATGATTTTAGAATCCTATCATAAGCATAAAAATAGTTATAAAGTTGCGGAAGAATTAGGTGTTAGTCAGGCTAGTGCTCATAGAAAAATAACAAAATACTTAAAAGATAATAAATAGATAATGAATTTTAGAAGGGGCATTTTAATTCACTAATGAATTAAAATGCAGGTTAGAGTTTTCCGTTTGGTGAATCAAAGTGCCTAGAATTATTGAGTTTCAGGCACTTTGTCATAAATACGGATAATGGCACCCATTTTGCTACTATAAATAATTGAATATTCGATAAACAGCGCCGAGTCTATATTGCTTACTGTTATGAGAGGCACGAAGTAACAAATGGGAGGTAAAAGAATGAGAATCAACGAAGAAAGACTACGTTCAAGAATGGATGCCATTAATAGAATTGCGGTTACAGAAGAGGGCGGTATGATGAGATTGGCTCTATCGGATGCGGATAAAACTGCTAGAGACCTCTTGAAATCCTGGATAAAGGAGGCAGGTATGGAGGTGCGAATAGATGATTTGGGAACAATCCAAGGATATTTACCCGGAACGGATCCAAATTCATTACCGATCGGAGTAGGCTCTCACATGGATACACAACCCAATGGCGGAAGATATGACGGGCTTTTCGGAGTCATGTCAGGCCTAGAGGCGGTATGCACATTGATTGATAATGGTATTACAATGAAAAGCCCTCTGGTCGTTATCGATTGGACCAATGAAGAAGGTGCCCGGTTTGTTCCTCCCATGCTAGCAAGTGGTGTTGTTGCTGGTAATTTCGATGTCAACTGGGTATATGCCAAAGAGGATAAAAATGGAATAAAATATGTTGATGAATTAACAAGAATCGGTTATATGGGATCAAAATCCAATCGATTCGAGAAAGCTAAGGCATACATAGAACCACATATTGAGCAGGGGCCGATTTTGGATCAAGAAGGATATGAATTTGGTATTGTGACGGGTGCTCTTGGTATCACAGGGCTAGATGTTAAAATTAAAGGGGAAACAAATCATGCAGGAACAACGCCTATGAGGAATCGGAAAGATGCATTGATGGTGGCAGCAGAAGCTATGTTAGAATTGCGAAAAAAAACCATCGAATATGGAGATCCTGCTGTCATTACTATGGGTATCATTTCTGCTTCACCGGCCAGCAAAAACATAGTACCGGGAGAAGTCTATTTTAGTATTGATATGAGGCACGACAATGACGAAGCATTAACAAGATTAGAACAGGATGTCAGAGAGATTATTCAAAAGGTTTGCAGTGACAATTGTGCAGAATCTCACATTGAACGATACTGGCGTGCGGATCCGGTTCACTTTGATGAAGGTATTATAAATGCATCGGAGAAGGTTGCAAATAAGTTAAAAATTCGTGCAAAGAGGATTTATTCTGGAGCAGGTCACGATGCGGTCTTCATCAATAGAATCATTCCCACCGGAATGTTATTTGTTCCAAGCATTAAAGGAATGAGCCATTGTCCACAAGAAGATACCAAATGGGAGGACATTGTTACGGGCACAGAAATGTTAACAGAGTTATTAATAAAAATTGATAAATAATTTTAGTATGAGTTGAATAATTCATTTATGGGTTGTTATTATTTTTTTGAAAGGAGACTAAAATGCATAATATTATCATTTTAACCTCGATCATATTAATTGCGATGGTTATCCTGTTTATTTTTTTGGGGATTTGGTTTAAACGAATGGTTAAATCCTCAGAAGATTTTTTACTGGCGGGTAGGAAGGCCCCTTTCTGGTTACTTGCTTGCTCATATTTGGGAGGCACGGTGGGCGGCGCCAGTGTATCCGGCTATACGGGAATGGGGCATGGGCAGGGAATAGGTGCCATGTGGACATCAATGTTTCTGATTTCAGGAACAACCATTTTTATCGTACTATTTGCCCGAAGGCTGAATTATTTTGGACGGAAGACCGGAGCGGTTACGATTTCCGACTTTGCTTGTGCAAGATACGGTGAAGGCTTACGTCTTCCGGTAGCTCTCTGCTCATTTTTAAGGCCCTCAATATTGACCGGTATGCAGTTTTTAGCGATTGCAGTCGCTCTAAATGTTGTTCTGGGTTTGGCATTACCTGTTGGAGTCGCTTGTTCGGCTGGAGTAATTTTGTTATATATGGTTACCGGTGGGCAATATTCTGCAATGGTTAATCAATTAATCCAAAGTTTATTTCAATCAGTGGGCATTATGCTTTTTGCAACTGCAGCTTTTAAAATAATTGGGAGCCCGACAGATGTTTATTTATCAATGAAGGCAACATTGCCTTCAAGTTTCATGACTATCTGGGAAACCGATTTTAGCCTGGTAAGTGTGTGGTTTATGACTATGGGGTTATTCTATTTAGTTGATCCGTGGGGATATATGTGGGCTTATGTCGGAGAAACACCAAGGGTCAGCTCCAATGCTCAGCTTGCAATTTTAGGTGGGTCTTATTACAACGTACTTCCTTTCCTAGCAGGTATGTCTATCGCAGTGGGTGCAGCAATGGGTTATTTTGTCGTTCCAGAAGGATTATCCGGAGACAGCTTTTATGTATGGTTCTCAAGTTCACAATTTCCAATGGGAATAGCTGTTTTTATCCTAGTAGGTTTATTAATGACAATCATTTCCTGCGGTTCATCTTTCGCTATGAATGGAGTCACTATTGTAACACGTGATATTTATCAGAAATCTCTTAATAAAAATGCCTCTCCAAAGCAAATGCTGATAGCCAGTCGGGTTTCAGTATTTATTGTAGTTACTTTCGGAATTGTTTGCGCTTTGTGGCTTCCCATTCTGGTACCTCTTTGGGTATTGGCGCAGGCGCTGGTGGTTTCCGGTTTGTTAGCTCCTATCCTTTCGGCCTGGTTTTGGCGGAGAGCAACAAAACAAGGGGCAAAGGCATCTTGTATCGGTGGAATTGTCACTGCTCTTTCGTGGGCAATATATGCATGGGTAAATACAGGAAGCCCGGGGGGCATGATGTATGGTTTACATGCAGCTCATGTAGGATTAATGGTTTCAATTCCACTGATGATTATTGTATCTTTAGCGACAAAACCTGATTTTGAGGCTTCAAAAGCAACTCACTATGTGGATCTTGGCAGAGATATGGGTAAAAATGTACTCGATCCTGCGATTACCAAAGGATTCTTCGGATGGCTGGGAGCTCATAAACCATACGAAAAGATCTTTTGGGTTATTGTCTTTTCAATCTTTGCCTTACATTTCATATTAGCCTTCCTGTTCCATGTAGAAGTGGCAGGCATTGCATATATTTGGATTGCATCAATCATTGGTATAGCTATGATCTTCCTGCTTGGAACCCTTGGATTCCGTGATGTTTTCCATCTTGTAAGAGATTTTAAAGAGGAAAACCCCGGTTAATACATAACTTTAATACACAGCTGTCGCTTTTCAACCTCCTATGGCAGAATATAATATTCCACCATAGGAGGTTTTATAGTTTTTGACATATATGAGCGATATAAATCAATTATAAACGGTAAACGAGCGGAATCGGTCAATAAAACCAATAATAATGATTGACATAGATTAAACCCGA
>JAQUJQ010000179.1 GCA_028680875.1 Eubacteriales bacterium | reverse complement strand
ATTGTAGCATCTAAATCATTATACGCAGGACTAAAGCCTACACGATTTAACGCCTCCAGCATATCATCCGCTGATTTATACCGATTTGTCTGATATTTATTCGAGGCTTTCATGACAATGGCCTCAACATCAGGCGGAATCCCTTTAATTATCTTAGAAGGGGGCACCATCTCCTCGTTCAAATGTTTCATAGCCACAGCCACCGGGTTTTCTCCGTCGAAGGGCACTCTCCCTGTTAACATTTCATAAAGAACAATGCCCAAGGAATATATATCTGATTTCTCATCCACATATCCGCCTCTTGCTTGTTCCGGAGAAAAATAATGGACCGAACCCATTACCGTTTCTGTTCGGCCTACTATAGTGGCGGCATTTACTGCCTTGGCTATACCAAAATCTGTTATTTTGGCTATCCCATCCTCTGTTAATAAAATGTTATGCGGCTTTACATCTCTATGTATGATATGGTTCTTATGGGCATGACTCAAAGCAGAGGCGATTTGTTTAGTAATGGATATGGCCTCACCGTAGGGTAAGGGGCCTCTTTCTTTAATGATATCGGAGAGGACCTGCCCTTCTATAAGTTCCATGACAATATAATTAATGTTCCCTTCTCTTCCAACATCGTATACGTTCACAATATTTGGATGAGAAAGGCTGGCTGCCGCTTGGGATTCCCTGCGGAAATTTTCTATAAATTTTATATCTTTTACGAATTCAGGTTTTAGTATTTTTATGGCGACATACCGGTTCAGCAATCTACATCTGGCTTTATAGACAACCGCCATACCGCCGTCTCCGATTTTCTCTAGTAACTCATATCTTCCGGCAAGAGTCCTGCTACTCATTGTCCTTCTCCTTTTCCCGCTCTTTTATTTCAATGCAGATCACTGAGATATTATCCCTGCCACCATATTGATTTGCACGACCAACCAATTCCTGAGCCATAAGTTCTATGTTTATGGCTGTTTGGGCCAAATGGCGGATTTCCTCTGCCTCGATTTCATTATAAAGGCCATCGGTACAAAGCAGAATGCGATCTCCTTTTTGAACATCTAATAAATAAAAATCCGGTTCTACCGTTTCTTCACTTCCCAAAGCTCGGGTAATCATGTTCCGATCCGGATGGTTAATTACCTCTTCTTTGGTAATGGTTCCTTTTTTTAATAAATCATTTACATAAGTATGATCTTCCGTGATCTGATAAAGCTGGCTGTCCCTGACCAGGTATGCCCTGCTGTCTCCTACATTTACTATATAAGCTTTATTCTTTGGGATATAAGCTAAGACCGCAGTGGTAGCCATTCCTGCATTTTTTTCTACCTGGGACGCCCATTTGTAAATATTTTGATTCGCCTCCGAAAAGCAATTAAGGAAATAATCCTTTAACATCAAGTCATCAGCAATATCATGGATTGGATTGGCCTTTATATACTCCTTTATATGCTCTCCGGCCAGCCTGCTGGCCAACTCCCCTGAGTTGTGCCCTCCTACCCCATCGGCTACCATAAATAAATAATCTGACTCCATACATAAGATGAAGTCCTCGTTTCCGGGTCTATGCCGGCCCTTATCCGTTATGCATGCTACTTGATGCATCATTTATACCCTCATTATTTTCGTTTCATTCTGCAAATGTAAAACCCATCGGTGTCATTGACGTTGGGTAGAAGTTGAATGCTTTCTTCCTTTTCAAATAAAGGATTCCTTTTTAAGAATTCCAATACAACTCGATGGTTTTCTTCCGGGTTGATTGTGCATGTACTGTAAACTAATACTCCGTTCCTTTTTACATAACTTGCAGAAGTTAAGAGGATTTCAAGTTGTTTTAGTGGCAAATCTCGCATCTCTGAATCGTATTTCTTATACTTGATTTCCGGTTTCCTTCTCAAAACACCCAGTCCGGAACAAGGAGCATCCACCAAAACCCTGTCAGCTTTTTCTTCTAGGGAACTATCTAATCTAGTGGCATCCCAGGCCCTGACTTGAACAATTGTAGTCCCATTTCTCTTTGCCTCCTGGTTGACTAGATTTAGCTTTCTCCTATAAATATCCTGAGCGATGATTTTGCCATCATTCCCCATTTTTTCAGCCATGTAAATTGTCTTTCCGCCAGGTGCGGCACAAACATCCATAATGAATTCACCGGGCAAAGGCGCTAACATAGAGACGACCATCATGGAACTCTCGTCCATGACGGAAAACATGCCATTTTTAAATAACGGATCCGACAGAAGTTCCTGGCCTTTGACGTGAAGAGAATCTGAAATCAAATTGCCTTCTTTTACTCCATATCCTTTTTCTTCCAGTTTGCTCCATAAATCATCCCTCGTGATTTTAAGAAGATTGGGACGAATAACCAAGTCCGGTGTTTGATTTCCCGCACCCAAAAGTTCTTCTGTGAAGCTGGATTCGTAATTTTCCAACCACATTTTAACGATCCAAGGTGCATAAGAATATTTTATTGATAAGTACTCAACTTCATCTTCCTCATGATTGGGAAGCTTGATTTCATCTCCGGTTCTAAGATAATTACGTAGTACTCCGTTAATAAACCCTTCTTTACCTCTACAAAAACGTTTCGCTAAAATTACACTTTCATTGACCGCAGCATAAGATGGTACCGATTCCATAAATCTAATCTGATAAATCCCCATTCGTAAAATGGTCTTTTCACAATTTCTCATATTTTCTACGGGATTCTTTACGTATTGTTGAATCAGGTAATCCAAGTAGAGTTTGTTTTCTAATACTCCATATACTAATTGACGTACAAAGGCGACTGAATCCGGTCTCCCTACAATGACCTGATGGTTTAAGGCCAGATTGGAATATGATTTCTTTCCCTCAACATCCATTAAGGTGAAATAAGCTGTTTTACGATTTGCATCCATAATGTCTCTGCCTCCATCCATTGAATATGAATATAACTTACTCTTAATATTACCCTAAAACCTGATAAATTTCAATTTGATTCCCTTTTAAAAATTCAGAAACATCTATAATCCGTTTTCCGGGCATTTGAATTCGTGTCACCAACAGAATCCCTTTTCCGGTCTGAACGCCGATTCCTTCCGTTTTGCTAAAAACAATGGTACCGGGTAGAAGTCCCTCCGGATTAGATTCCGATCCATCTTTCGCCTCAAATAATTTTAACGGTTTCCCTTTATAATAAGTATAAGCACCGGGCCAGGGGTTCATAGCCCGTATCTGCCGTCGGATTTCCTCTGGTGTACGGTTAAAATCCACAAGACCATCCTGTTTTTTAATCATAGGAGCATAGCTGGCTAAAGTATCATCCTGTTTAATTCTCATTGCTGTTCCTGCCTCAATAAAAGGTAATGTTCCGACCAGTAGATCTGCTCCCATAACCGCCAATTCCTCATGAAGCTCTCCCGCCGTCTTATCACCGATAGTGGTTGAATCTGTGGCAATTATATCACCCTTGTCCATTCCTTCCGACATATACATCAATGTTACTCCGGTTCTTTCATCTCCTGCCAAAATAGCATGCTGGATCGGTGCGGCTCCCCTATATTTGGGAAGCAAAGACCCGTGGATATTTACACATCCAAACCTGGGTATGGAAAGAAGCCTGTTAGGCAACATTTTTCCGTAAGCAACAACCACAATCAAATCCGGATTTAAAGCAGCAATATGATCTAAGAAATCATCATTTTCCTTGATTTGATTCGGTTGCATAACAGATATACCCAAGTCCTCTGCCAGAACTTTTACCGGTGTAGGTTGAATTTTCTTCCCCCTATCTCTTGGTTTATCAGGTTGAGTAACAACTAAGGAGATTTGATAGCCTTTTTCATAGAGGTGCTGTAATGCGGGAACAGCGAAATCCGGAGTTCCCATATAAATAATTCTCATTTTTAATCCTGTTCCTCTTCCAGCTGTTCTTCTCCTACTTCATAAAGATCCGTTGCTTTCTCCACAAATAAAATGCCCTC
>JAQUJQ010000178.1 GCA_028680875.1 Eubacteriales bacterium | reverse complement strand
GATCCATAATGTCACCGGAAGGGGAGCAAATCGCCTGATTGCAGAGGGGGCCCATATCTATTTACATCCATCACAATTGCTGCCGGAGCATTATTTAATTGATGATGAATTAGATAATGTATTTATAGATACAGCAGAAGACCGTCCTGCTAAAAATGGAGTAATACAGAGCCTGAATAGGATGAAGCGAACCAACGAGAAAACCTGTAAAAATGATAGAATCCTAACAACTATTGAGAAAAAAATACTTGTCAGTCTTTCTTTTGCTCCTAAAACCATTGAAGCGATAAGTGAAGATACCGAGATTAATCAAATTCAATTAATTGAATTTCTTTCAATGATGGAACTGGAAGATTTGATTCGAACTTACCCGGGGGGAAGATTTGCAGCAGTTATTTTTCTGCTTATTACAATGATTTGATATTTTAATGAAGATCAAGCAGGTATTGATACAATAGAGCCAAAACCCAGTGGAGGAGTGGCAGCAGGGCAAAAAAATCAGACTGAGCCAGATAGCACAGGGTTTGTGTAATGATAGAACAAGCCTTGACCCGATTGCATGTGCACTGTATTTGCAATGCACACATCTTATATTATAATACATATAAAGATAGTGAAGGGAGGGCGTTAAAATGTCCGAAACAACAAATTTAACCATTCGTATAGATAAGGAACTCAAGGAGCAGGCAGAACAGCTTTTCTCTGAATTAGGCATGAATATGACAACGGCATTCACGGTTTTCGTCCGTCAGGCGGTTCGGCAGGGAAAGATACCTTTTGAAATATCTTTGAACATTCCTAATTCAGAAACGATAGCAGCGATGGAGGAGGCTAATAGAATAAGCCGTGATCCCAATGCAAAACGCTACTCAAATTTTGGGGAGCTGTTAGCGGAGATTAAGAATGAAGTATGAGATTTTATCGACAGGTAGGTTCAAAAAGGATTTAAAGGCCATTATCAAGCGAGGATACAATGTCCAATTACTTCAGAATGTCGTTTCTGTGTTGGAAGCCGGCATTTCCCTGCCCGAAAAGTATAGGGACCATATGTTAATAGGCGATTGGACCCTGCATAGGGAATGTCATATCACTCCCGACTGGCTTTTGATTTATAAGGTTGATAATGATGTTCTAGTATTGACGCTCACTAGAACGGGTACTCATAGCGATTTATTCTGAGGGCTTGGCACTGTTTGTCACTATGGTTGGGCAACTTCGAGAACTATCAGACCAATGGAACATCTATCTCGGCCAAAGGGGAAAATTACCAAAACGTTCTCTGTCTGAATCAGATGAAGAAAAAATAAAGTTACTAAAGTCGCGGTTTATCAGTAATCTGCTAATTAAAGAATATGGAGGCAGCCCTGAGTTGAGGGTCCGGGTCCCGTGCCTGACACCAACTTATCCTGCCGGCTCGCAGGCCTTAGTGCCTGACACCAACTTATCACTGCCCAAGAAAGAGGGGCAGGAAGGTGAGCTTCTTTCTCCTTATGCTTTGACCAAGCGTGTTGATGAGGAGTACGGTAGGTTATATAAGGAATTGTATGGTTTGGATACCTACGGTTTAAGGTATTTTAACGTGTTTGGTAGGAGACAGGATCCGGATGGAGCTTATGCCGCTGTGATACCTAAGTTTATCAAGCAGCTTTTGAATGATGAGCAGCCTACTATTAATGGGGATGGGAAACAGAGCCGGGATTTTACCTATATTGAGAACGTAATCGAGGCTAATCTTAAGGCATGCTTGGCATCAAGTGATGCTGCTGGCCAGGCGTTTAATGTTGCTTACGGCGGCAGAGAGTATTTAATTGATATTTACCATGAATTGTGTAAGGCGTTGGGTAAAGATATTGAGCCGATATTTGGTCCGGATAGGCCAGGGGATATCAAGCATAGTAATGCTGATATAAGTAAAGCCAGAGAAATGCTGGGGTATGAGCCGGAATGGAGTTTTGAGCGGGGGATTGAGGCGGCGATTGAGTGGTATAGGGAGAATTT
Source organism: Eubacteriales bacterium (assembly GCA_028680875.1). Classification (GTDB taxonomy): domain Bacteria; phylum Bacillota; class Clostridia; order Peptostreptococcales; family Anaerovoracaceae; genus JAQUJQ01. The sequence continues at coordinate 1,972 of JAQUJQ010000178.1, read as the reverse complement.
GCGGTGATACGTTTGGATGTTGATATATGAAAAAAATGGATGAGAAATGGATGAGTAAATATGAAGGACAAGAATATACCGGCTGGAGAATCAAAATTATTTAATGATACTATTGTTGACTACATTATCTCCCTGACCCATCTTTACGGCCTGGTCCATAAGGATAAGGTGGTGGAGATATTTAACCTGCAAAACAAAGAAAAGATTGATATAACAATCCTAAGTGACACTATGGAAAACCCGTCGGAAGATCTAATTAAAAATTTTGTAGAGATTAATGGGGATTATTTCGTCCACGAGACCATAATGGAATTCGATAATTTTGATGCCCAGTTAAAACATTGGATGGGGAAGCCCCTTTATATTCCGGCCCGGGAGGAACTCCTAAAATATAAAGAAGAGACTTATTTTGAAGTGACCAAGGAGTATCAGGCCTTGCTTAGTTATGTAACCAAGAACATCTTTGATGGGGATGAATTTGCGGCGGAGATGCTTTGTGAGGATGTTCAAGGGATTTGCCAGTTTGATTTTTCCATGCAGGAAATTTTTGAAGTGTTTAATTCCAGGGGTGTAGATTTTAACAATGAAAGACAAGTCAATGAAGTAGTGCAACTGGTCATGGAACTAGCCAATAACACAAGAATCTGGGAGAACAACGGCCATACGCCTAATGAGATTTTTGAGAAACATGAAAAACCCCATTTGCGGCCGCTTCCGAATAAACCTTTTGAGTTTGACGGTGCTGATATCTTCGACTTTAAGACCGGAAAGAAAGTTGGCAGAAACGATCCATGCCCCTGCGGCAGCGGCAAGAAATATAAGAAGTGTTGCTTGGGGAAAGAATAGGGAGCCGTGGTTGATTTATACGAGAGCTTTATAATTAAGCAATGAGTATGGTATTATATAGGTAAAATATGGCTAATTCGGATGGTGAGTTATGATATATTCGCAGTTGGGAGATAAATTAAAAGAGTTTATTAACGAAATAGATCGGGAATATCCCATTGAGCTGGCTTATTTGTTTGGTTCCTATGCTAAGGGAACTGAAAATAGCCAGAGCGATATTGATATTGCCCTTTTATTTAAACATCAATATACAAAGTATGAGGAGTTAATAATTCGAGGGCGGATTATAGATAAAGGGATAAGTGTTTTTTTACGACCGGTTGATTTGGTATCCCTTAACAGTGCTCCGCCTTTATTAAAATATGAAGTGATTGGTGACAGTTTGATTTTAAAAGATAGCAAGCTAAGAAGCTCCTTTGAGTCTTTGGCCATAAGGGAATATTTTGATTTTCAATATTACAGCCGTATTTATAAAGTAGCTGTAATTAATAGCATCCGGGATAACAACTATTTCATAAAGAAGGTGGAGTAGAATGGTCAATAAGGATCTGTTAGTTACCAGGCTGGATAAATTAAAAGAATATGTAGATTTTTTGGAATCGGTGCAAACGCATGAACAGGCCAGATTTGTAAAAGACCCCTATATTTACGGAGCCAGCGAAAGGTTTCTACACTTGGCTATTGAATGTGTAATCGATATTTCCAATCATATTATTTCTGATATGCGTTATCGGAAACCTGAGAGTAATCGGGATATTTTTACCATTTTACATGAAAATGAAGTTATTTCTTTCGATCTAATGGAAAGTTTAAGTGATATGGCTTCATTTAGAAATATTCTAGTTCATGATTACATTAAATTAGATCGAGAGATTGTGTTCAATGTTATTAAAAATCATTTGGATGATTTCAGGACTTTTGCCAGAATAATTTCCGGCATATGATAACCCATGGATCTCTCGGTGGATCTCCCGATGCCTGACACCAATTTATCATTGACGGTTATTCGATATATTCACAACAATCCGGTTAAGGCTAAAATGGTAAGAGCACCTGAAGATTACCGTTGGAGCACTGACCATATCCTGGGAGTACTGGGAGTACTACCTGAGTGCCTGACACCAAC
>JAQUJQ010000177.1 GCA_028680875.1 Eubacteriales bacterium | reverse complement strand
TCTATTGTGAAATTGTATGAGCTGAAGAAATCAAACATAGACTTTATGCAAGAACTTGGCAGTTTGAACTTTGCGCGGTCAGAATCATCAACTTCAAACAGACCTCCGTTAAGATATGGAATTTTCGTTTCAGAACCATCAGTAGCGATATCAGAATATCGTTTTTGGGTGTTTATGTCATTAAACAATGGTTCCAGAACTTTGTCAATGAAATCATCTTTATAATAGCTATGGTCGTACAAATGTTGAAGGTATTCCTTGTCTCCTTCCCCCCATTCTTTATCAGCAGGCACGCCAAGCCACCCTTTCTTTTGAATGAACTGAAGGAATACCAGCCGTCCCATCAGTTTCTTAACATAATCACGAATTGCTTTTTCAGGATTAGAAAAATGACAGAATTCGCTCATTATTTCCTGATTAGGAGTACCGTCAAAATGTTCCTCCCACTTATTATTCACCTTGACCATCCGCTTACCGGTGATAAAGTAAATGATGGAATTGTCGTTGTTCTTATAGTCATTGAAGAAGCGGTCACTCAGTGCCTCGATTGAAAAAGCTTTGGTAATATCCTGTAGCTTTTTCTGCGAATTCCTTAATTCTTCAAATTGTTTGATAGCAGTCCTACTTCTGTGCCCTTCTCCTAAGAGGTATGTAAATCTTTTGGTATCTGTTTCATGCTTTTCCACATTTCCATTTTCTCCGAAATCCCATGTCTTGCTTACATAAGAAAAACGCAAGACGGATTCATTGTCTCTAAAACAAAACATAAAAGAGCCGACACATCCTTGGCTGGTCCAGTCTGAAACTAAATAATTTCTAATTTCTGCGCGGTTCTTTTCAATATTGACCCTGTCGGTAAGTTTAACTTCATATACCGCTATTTTGTTGAGGTCTGGAAGTGTGATAGTTCCAAGTCTCAACGCACTTGTGGCCAAACTGGAATTTTTATCCACCTCTGTAGGTCTTTGAAAAAACACAGCACCATTTTTGAAAATATCATGCAAGAGTTTCTGCCAAGATTCTCTGTTGTAAGCCGATTCTATAACGCCTCTATAGTCCATAGTATATGTTAATTAAATGATTCTGACAATAATATTTCCGGGTCTGTTTCTTGAATATTCCGTAGGCTGTCATCGGCCTGAAAATAGACATCATACTTGTTGGCCATAGCTATTACTTCTGTAATAAGGTCATCATAGGAAACTGTATGGCTGTTTAATAGTTTGGATAATCGTTGTAATCTCTTAGGAATATAAGTAATGACACCTCTTTCTGTCAAGCTTTTAAGATGGATGACTTTTAATCTTGTGTCTTCGTCAGAAACCTGATTGATCAATTTGTTGAGAAGAACTAAAGCAGAGGTAACCTGCGAACCAAGATTGCCTTGTTGTTTCCCTTCGCCTTCCAGATTGGAATATTCTTTATTTCGAATTACAATAAACATAGAACAGGCCTTTTGAACATGCTCGTGATGATTTTGTATTCTTATTTCTTTTGGTTCATCTACTGATGCTTTAAAGTAATTCATAGCATCGACAGCAGTTATTTCCTCTGTGGAATAGTCGGAAGCGCGGAAAAATACTTTTCTTAGATTGGTCTTTATAAATACTAGTGTCTCGTTTGAGAGTTTCACGCCTTCAAATACTTTTGACTTCCGCCCTGTGCGGCTGCGTAGAGGAAGGTTTGATATGCGATTGTATTCCTTGCGGTTAGTGGTAAACAATTCTCTTAATTCCTCATAGAAAGGTATTTCGAGATTTTTGTCTTCTTCATCCGGTTTGATTCCTTCATCAAAGAGTTTGTCAAGATTTCTGTCGATGATTTCTTCTTTGGAATAGATACGGTTATCTTCACCAAAAGTTGTGTGGAAAGTCTGAATTTTCGAAAGAACTATGCCTTTCAAGTTTATTTGATTATTACCCTGTCTGGATGGGTAAAAAACATAATTATATATGGACTTGGATGTGGAACCGATACGGTTAACACGTCCTATACGCTGCATAAGTTTTGTGGAATTCCACGGAGTATCATAATTGACTACTATGTTACTGCGATGAAGGTTTACCCCTTCGGCAAGTACATCTGTGGTAATCAGAATATTATAATCATTCTTTTTGACTGGGCAGTTGGCATCAAAGTTTTCACGGATAATCTTGAATTGACGATTTCTGTTTTCGGCAGAGATTACAAGAACATCATCGCGCTTGATTCTCTCTTTAAGATAGTTGACTGTTACGAGGGATTCGGAGAATACCACCAGCTTTTGTCCGGGATTACGCGACTTCTTAAAGAGTTCGTGGTTAAGAAGATCTTGGAATGTATCGAATTTGGAATCATCTTCATCTGTTACATTCTTCCAATCCTCGCACATTTTTGAAAGAGTCTTCTGGTCTTTCTTCAGCATATTTAAAAATTGTGGCTCAAAATCAACTGCTTGGAAGACTTGATTTTTGGGATTATCTTCTGACTTTTGAAAGAGTTTTTCCTCTATTTCATCATCGCTCATTCCCAAATCGTAAAGATGATTGATGTCAAGGTCTGGAGCGATAAAAACTTTGTCATTTTCGAACATGTTAATCATATACTGGTTGGCATCCCTGAATTTTTTGAGGGATGCCTTGAAAGCGTGGAAACTGCTTTCCAATCTCTTGACGAGGCCATTCTTGCTGATAGATGCTAATGATCGAGATATTAAATCAGCATTGTCGTACAGACCATTTGATTTTTTTTTAAGAAGAAAAGCAATGGCCTGATACCTTGCATAAGTCAGGTGCATAGGATTTTTCTGGTCGGCCAATAATGACATAGCTTCTTCAAACAATCCTGCAAGGTGGTCGTTTAATTCATACTCTTTTTTTATAGGGTCTTCTACTTTTGAGAATGAGCTTACATCTTTGGAATAACGTTGAACACTCGATATGTCGTGGCGCGTTCTTCTTACCGTTAATGGTTTCACAATGCGTTCTCGCACTTGCTCTGCCAATTTTTTGAATTCTGCCAAATTATATTCCGGATTGGCTTTTAACTTCTTAAATTCCAAGATTAAAGGACTGAAGGTGGCTGTAAGATTTGTAATGCCGTCTATAGTACATCTACGAGGGTCTTGGAAAAGAAGAATCTCGTTGTATATGTCGGCTGGGGTGTTGTTCATAGGCGTGGCAGATATGAGCATCACTTTCTTCTTATATCCGAGGATGTTTCCCTTTGAGACTCTCGGCATCTTGCATATTTCTTGAAGCTGCTCAAATGCATTGGTGGTATGTGACCTGAATTTATGAGCTTCATCAACGAGAATCAAATCATATTCCTCCGGATTCCAATAGTTAAAATCTTCTGCATCAATTACCTTTGAGAGGCTACCATTGGAGACGAATTTTGTGTATTTATCTATCCCGAAATCCTTGAATGTGGTTTTCCAGTTCTGCTCTACCGCAGGAGGGTAAACGACAAGTATTTTTGTGTTGTCACGACCATTTTCAAGAAGAAATTTTTTGGCAATCATCGTTGCAATGACTGTTTTGCCCAAGCCGACCACATCCGCAAGAAAAAAGCCATCGTATTTTAACATTTTCTGGTACCCTTCGATAACGGCATCTATCTGATAATCAAATCTTGTATATCCATCTGGTAGATCAAAAGCGTTCGATGTTTCTTCGCCCTCAACTCTGTCTTTGAAATACTCCATCAGCATTTTTATGTACAGTTCATACGGTGTGACATCGCCTTTTAGGTAGCTGTTTGTTACAATCCCCTCAACATCGTCTGCTTGGATTGGGCATCCTTCAGCTTCTTTCCACAAATTCTCAAATTCATCCTTGGCAAACTTAACATCTTCATAATTTGTTAGTTTTACATTAAATTCGTATTGTTTATCGGCACTAATGCCAAGACCGTTTCCGGACAGATTACTTGATCCCGTTATGGATGCTCCCATTGTGTACTTATTGAATCCGTCAGGGTAAAGCACATAGAC
>JAQUJQ010000176.1:2430-3976 GCA_028680875.1 Eubacteriales bacterium | reverse complement strand
TTCCGCACTGCCAAGTCCTTCCGATGCAATCCTCCAGATGAAAATCGATCTTAGGTCCATAGAAGGCTCCGTCTCCTTCATTGACAATATATTTCATCCCTTTTTCCTCTAAGGCTTCTCTGAGTCCGTTGGTGGCCAGTTCCCAGTCTTCTTCACTTCCCATGGCATCTTCAGGCCGGGTAGAAAGCTCCACATGATACTTAAATCCGAAAAGCTTGTATACATAGTCAATAAAATCAATAACACCGACGATCTCTTCCTTGATTTGTTCCGGCAACATAAAAATATGAGCATCATCCTGAGTAAAAGTACGAACTCTCATGAGACCGTGTAAAGCCCCGGAAAGCTCATGTCTGTGTACTTGTCCCAACTCTCCTAATCGAATGGGGAAATCCCGATAGCTGTACATCTTTCGTTTGTAAACCAAAAGTGATCCGGGACAATTCATAGGTTTAATTGCAAAATCACCTTCGTCGATTTTAGTAAAGTACATATTGTTCTGATAATGATCCCAGTGGCCTGATGTATGCCAAAGAGCTTCCGATAAGATAAGTGGAGTTTTTATTTCCTCATAACCTCTCTCGGCGTGTGATTTTCTCCAAAAGGCTTCCAACTCGTTACGAATAACCATTCCTCTGGGTAAAAAGAAAGGAAAACCGGGTCCCTCCTCATAAATTGCAAAAAGATCCATTTCCTTACCGATTTTTCTGTGGTCTCGTTTCTTCGCTTCTTCCAGCATGGCCAAATATTCATCCAGCATCTTTTGCTTGGGAAAAGAAGTTCCGTAGATTCTCTGCAGCATTTTGTTTTTCTCGTTGCCTCTCCAATAAGCACCGGCCACACTGGTTAACTTAAAAGCTTTAATTGCAGCGGTAGATCCTTTGTGCGGCCCTGCACAAAGGTCGGTAAAATCTCCCTGCTTATAAAATGATATGACTGCATCCTCTGGTAGATCATTGATTAACTCAACTTTATAAGGTTCACCCTTCTCTTTCATGAACTTTATGGCATCTTCCCTGGGCAATTCAAACCGTTCCAAAGGTAAATTGGCTTTAGTGATCTTCTTCATTTCTTTCTCAATAGCTGAAAGATCTTCTTCTGTAAATCGATGCTCCAGATCAAAATCATAATAAAAACCATTTTCAATAGCAGGTCCGATTCCCAGCTTGGCATCCGGAAATAAACGTTTTACTGCCTGAGCCAAAATATGAGAAGTAGTATGACGGAAAACTTCACTCTCTTTATCGGATTGAAAGGTTTTATATTCCTGCGCATTTTCCTGTAACTCCACGTTATTCATTTATTTTCCTCCATATTCTCCTTTAATAAAAAAAACAAGCAATTGTAAAATACAATGCTTGGGGCATTTACTGCGGTTCCACCCAAACCAGTTCTTCATTCCAATAACGATAAACCTTCCGGCTTACCGGCACCCCTCATCAGGAGCTGCTCCAAGGTGGTTACCTCTTCATAGCATTTGACAGTATTTTTTTAGATATTATAATTATAACGATACCATATTGTTTGTCAAGAACCCATATATAAC
>JAQUJQ010000176.1:0-2330 GCA_028680875.1 Eubacteriales bacterium | reverse complement strand
TATATAACACGATTGCGTCAAGATAGGTCGGGGAAAATAAAGCTATAGTTTCCCCATAAGTTAAAATCACTTTTAAATGCCTCTAATTGCTCGTAGTGCTAGAGCAAGTTGAGTCCTTTTTCCTGAATTCAGTACAGGTAAATTGTCAATTGTTTCTCCACTGGTCCTTACTGTCTTCAAGTAGGGTTTGTCACATGTTTTTATCGCCTTCCATATCTCTCTTTCAGCATTCTTAATATGAGCACCTGCAACTTTCACTGCCTTATTCAGATGATACCGATCGAGTACGAAAGTGCTCTTATTGATAAGATTTACTCCTGCCTTGATCCAATTAGCTCCATCCCCGGAAAGATATATTTTTTCAATCTTATCATAATCATAGTCCTGGTCAATATATTCAGCAACCTCATTCCATAAATCTTCTGATTCCTTATACATTACTCCAAAATATCTAGGGTTTTGCTTTTGAGCATCTACGCCTGATCCTCTGCGACGTTGCTGAATGAGCAAAATTTGAAGTATTGTGTGGTTTTTCACGAAGAAAAAGCTATTTGCCGCTCATATCTGCGCAAATTTTCAAGTAGTGTGTGAATTCTTTCCATATAACCCCATGATATTCACACACTACTTAGTTTTTTGCTCACTCCGCCTAAGATACAACACACTTTTCTAACCTTGTTTAAATAAAACTAAGCCAATTATAGTGAGGATCCCATAGATTACCGGTTGGTGTAAGATATAAAATATAAGGGAGTGACGGCCGGTAAACAGAACCGGACTCATCCATCCTTCATTTCCATGCCTGGGGAAATAAGATTTCCGGCTCTCATAAAGCCGTGGGCCTACTGCCGCCCCAATCAAAAAATAACCGAACCAAGGCAATAAAGGAAAGTAGTCGGCAGAATAGAAGGCCGACGTCATATGGACCAGAACTCCCATAGATTCTATGGGAGTATCCAGAGGAATATAAGAGAAATAGATCCCTGTAGCAATTGCAAGCAGACCCACTATCAGCATGGTAACCAATCCCAGTCTACGTAGAAAACAATATAACAAAATAGATGCTGCCAGCATATGAAGGATCCCAAAACGTATGGTAAATTGATTTTCCTGTCCGGTGAACCAGTCCATAACCCAGGTAAATGCGGTGAGCCCCAAAGCTACAAAACTTAATCTTAAACCTCTCTTAAAATTGGAACGGCTGAAGGAACAACTGATTCCACAAATAAAAATAAAGAAAAAGACAACCAATCCCCAAACAAAATCTCTTAAAATCCAAGGGAAATAAAAGGTTTTAGCAAAATCACTAAGCCAATACCAAAAGCCGCCTGTATCATCTTTGAACCAAACATCCTTAAAAATATAAGCCAAATCATAAAGGGTATGATCCATTATCATTAGAAGGATACAGAATCCCCTGATAAAATCGAGTTCCCAAATCCGACTTTTTTTATTTATATTTAGTGTATATCCCTGCTTCATGGCCCTTATTGTATCACTGCCTTTCATAATCAGCAAGTTGGTATTTGGCGCTGCGGGCCACCTGTTCCACCTTTAAAAATGGAAGCCGGAACAGGTCCCTTGTGGTTAGTTGCAAAGTTACAGCAACTGTTGGTGATTTTTCCAGGTTATCTATCTCCATTTCATATGAGAGGTTTTCTCCTTCTTCCAGGTCCAGTATACGAGTTGCTTTTTCTACGATATAGTCTGTATATCTTATAGCTTCACCCCGATTAATAATCATAGTACCATGGCCATATGCTTCCTCATCATAGTAAAGGGCTGCCCCTGCGGCACATTCTTCTGCCGCTGCTTTAAGAAAAGTTTGCAAATGTATGTAACGGCCTAAATCTCCCTGATAAATTACAAATGTTACATTGACAATTAACAAACCTATAAAAACAATTAGCACCTTCATCTCTTATCTCCTACAGGTAATATTACTCCGGAAGACGCTCACTGGCGGTACTACCCTCAACTGTAAAGAAGGTTCTATTCTTTTCCTTCTGAATCCCAATCAACCGTCCTCCTGCCATTACCCGGTCGATAGGGACAGACACCCGATAATGGATCAGTCCGCGCTTACCATGCTCATCAAAATAGTTTATCCTATATTGTCTGGTTTCCGTTGCTATAATCAGTATCTCCTCGCTCTCAATGCCCAAATCAAAACTGATTTGATCCCTTAATTCACTTTTAATTTCTTCTGTAAAACAGCCCTCTTGCTTTGCTTTCTCTTTGGCTACATACACCTGTTGCTGCAATGTACTCATTATGGCATTATTTTTTTGATCCAAGGTATACTGAGCCAAAAATATCAGCATCAGAGG
>JAQUJQ010000014.1 GCA_028680875.1 Eubacteriales bacterium | reverse complement strand
CACAAGTATCTTCTAGAAATAGAGCATCTCTTAACAAAGGGTATGGTAATCATTGATGATGTGGAGATCATTAAATATTCCACCTTCGAAGGCGACCGTCTGAAACGTCTGCATCGGCCCAATGATGGAGAATAAAGATTAAGACCTATCATGTAAATAGCTCCTGCCTTAAAACCGGCAGGAGCTCAGGCGGTTAAACATATCTCTTTCTTTGCAAAAAATCCGCAATAAAAAACAATATCCCAACAAGCATGGGTGGGAATGAGATCAATAAAAAAATATCGAGTCTATAGTATGTTTTGAAAAATATTGTAAATGCTATGCCGATAATAATGAATATAAAACCGCCCAAGCGAGGACGTTTCCATGAAATTATCAGGATTATTGCCAGAACCAATGATGGTATAGAGTGAATTAGAAAAGCTCCTATTTTTAAAAATATTGAACCTTCCATAGAGAATACATCTAATGAGAAAAGTGTGATAAATAGTATAAATATGATAGCTAATATCCTGGGAATCCAGATGAATTTCGATTTATCCATTGTTCCTCCCCCTTAATGTATAAGCGGTAGTCTTTCATATATCTACGAGTTCGTTTAGTATCCGTTCCCTTATTCTTGGTTTAAGCGCTTTTTCGGTAACCAAATCCACCTTGCAGCCCAATATTTCTTCTAAATGCTCCTTTAGTTCAACAAAAGTAAAAAGACTAACTGGTTCTGAGAATTCAACCAGCATATCAATATCGCTGCCCTCTTTGGCCTCACTACGAGCATAGGAACCAAAAACACCGATTTTTTTAATATTATAGTTTGAACACAGTTCCGGTAGATTTTGTTTAAGGATTGTGAACGGGTTCATCGATACCAGCCCTTTCTCAAATGCTTAACTATTGAGGTGTGCTTTCTTTTCCGACCACTCTTCTCCTGAATTTTAGCATCCTTTTCGAAACAGAGCAAAGGTAATAGATAAGTCTTTTTATACGTGTTATTATACGTATAAAATGGGCGGGCTATTGTGTTATCTTTCCGGATCTACCTGGTATTGTGACTGAAGGTGATACAGTAGAAGAAGCGTTATCTATGGCTAAAGACGCCCTTGAGTTTCACCTGTATGGGATGGAGCTAGACCAGGATTATATTCCAACCACTAGTAATCCAGGTGAAGTAGCTGTCGATGCTGGTTCCTTCATTAGCCTTATAGAAACCTGGATGCCTCCTGTTAGAAAGGAAATGATGAACAGGTCGGTAAAAAAAACACTTACCATTCCCAAATGGCTTAATGATATTGCTGAAGAAAAAGGCGTTAATTACTCCCATATTCTTCAAGCAGCGCTTAAAAGATATTTAGGCGTTCAAGAACCACCCTTTTGTAAATAACCAGAAAAAGAGTCCCCAGTTCTCTTTATACCGCCCCTAGCGCCTTAAACACAGCATCAATCGGATCCGAATAAAATATGGGCTGCACTTTTATAAGCAGTTCCGGCGGTACAGTTTGCAGATCTACTACTGACGCGGCCGGAATAAGTACTCTCTTGGCTCCAGCATCCACACAGACCTGCAGTACATTAGCAAAATCAGAAATCTTTTCGATGGTACCGGATACGGTTATATTGCCTAACACGACTAGGCTTTCTTGTACAGGCCTATCCAGAGCAGATGAACACAGCCCAATAAATTCAGCCAGGGCTAATTCTGAGCTCATGCCGATACCTTGCAAGTCAGTGGCATGCATGAAGTAATCTTTGTTTTTGGTGGTGATGCCACTGCTAACATTTTTACAATTGGCAGTAAAGTATCGAAAAGCTGTATCAATGCTTTCTTTCACCTCTTTATGTGACCCTAATCCTGTCCGTTCAAATTTACCGGTTCCCGATACGGCCTGATTCTCCAGTTTGAATACACCAATCATACCGGAATCGCCCTTCCCTACCAGGTAAACATGTCCGGGTTTGCCCAGTCCTTCAGGGATAAGTTTTCCTCCTCCCTGCTCAGGCACAGATACGAATTCCTCCTGCAATGTTTCACGGTCAATATAGGAGAAATGCACATCGTAAAACTCCATCCCCCCTATTTTTTTAAGCTGTTCTTTCACCCGTCGCCGACCGACCAGGGCATATTCTAAGACTTCGGCTACATCATCCCGGTCATATTCCCCATGTGGATAGAGTAATTTCATCATCCCGGATACCGTTTTGCGTACTGCTATGACATCCCGCTGGTTAAGATTATTACCTAGTTTAAAATAGCGATCAATAGCATCGGCAAAGCTTTGTTTTCTCATCTCGCGCAAATATTCGGCCAAATAATCCACAATGAAACCGTAGTTGTTTGTAATTAGCTCAGGACGCATTTTGGGAATCTCCCAGCCTGGTAAATAGTAGTGCATACGGTCAAAAAAGGCACTATCATTAGCCATTCCCTCCGGAAATGGTGCAAAAAGATGGGAAGTTTTAAGTAAAAAGTCCAGGCTCTCATTGATATTACCGACAAAGACCATAGAGGCGTTAGCATTTTTCTCCTCTTTGCCCCGGGCAAAAGAGCCTGATGCCATGTAATCCTTCATGATCTGTATGCCGTCTTTGTCCTTGAAATGAATCCCGGCTACTTCGTCGAATGCCACACAGTCCCAAAGACCTACCAACCCAATGGAGCGAGTAGACATATTATAGAATAAATTGGCTACCGTGGTCTGCCCGCCGGAGACTAAAATGGAATTCGGAGAAATTTCCTTATACACATGCGACTTACCCGTTCCCCGGGGCCCTAGTTCACAAAGGTTGTAATTATTTTCCACCAGAGGTACTAAGCGCAACAATAAATGCCATCTGGCCTCAGGTTCTAAGCCAGTTGGTTCTAACCCGGTGGAGCGTATAAGCACATCGATCCATTCATTCTTGCTGAAATATTTGCGTCCTGCCACAATTTCGTTCAAATCCATGTTGGGCAGCTGAATGGGCTTCAGACTTATAATACTAAAAGGATTATTATTGCGGTTTTCTTCATCATAAAAATACTCCATTCTCAGGATGGCCCAGATTCCACCAGCCAGAAGTTTATCATACTTTTTAACATACTCCGGGTTAACTGCTACCCCCTTAATGCCCAGATTAGAAAACTCCGCTTCATAGATATCGCGTTTCTCATTAAGTTTAACTGTTAATTTATCGATAACTGTATACTGCCCCAATTCTTTGATACGCGACTTGACCTTTTCTGCCTCATCGGGACGGACAAAATTATCTGCCAGAATTTTCTTTACTCTTTCCACACCGTCACGAATAGCCTCATCATCATCGGTGGCACAGTACATACCTAGCAAATACTCCAGGACATAAGTAGGCACATTAGCACCCTGTTTAATTATACCGGTCAGGTCTTTACGCACCACCCGGCCCGCAAAATACTGATTCAATTTGGTATCCAGATTCAACATCTCCACCGCCCTCGCCTCACTTTGTTATATAGGGACATTCCCGGTACGGGTGTGTCCCTGTTCCTTACTGACATTCCCCCCTTCGGGGACTACTGTTGCGACCATGCGGTCGCTATTAAGGTTGCTGGTATTGATGTATCCCTATTCCCTACTGACATTTCTGATACAGCTGTGTCCCGTTTCTTTAAAAATCAAAATCAGAACTAATCGCCAAGCTGATCTTGAAAGGAATTTTATCTTCAATCAACTCAGTTTTCACATCTCTGACAATCAAAAAATAGTCCTTTTCTTTATCATATTTTCCGCTTTTTAAAGTCATCCTAACTTTGTAGCTCCGCTCTAGCGGTTTATCCGAGCGCTTATCAGCAATAATCGTTTCCCGGTTGGTTAGAATAGTTCCCTCTTCATCTTCCAGGTAAACCTCAACCGTACGGGGAAGATGCTCTTCGTCAACCTTTTCAGTCTGGAAAAACTTCAGGCTAAACAAGTTATTACTTATTTTGCGCGATTCATTAACCAATTTGAGTTTCACCTTACTCTGTTCTTTCTTCTTGCGGTTCGAGCCGCGCAATGCCTTGTACTTAATTAATGGAATAAGCACTTCCTGTAAAGCCGCCCCGCCATGAACGAAGTTGGCACCGCCACCCTGGACCTTAAAGCGAATCGTGGCTCGAGGTACGTAAACAAACAGCGATCCCTCTTCCGATTTTATGTAGTCAGGTTTAAACCTCATCAAAAAGTCGCTTTCTATCTCCTCATGGCTCATCATATAGCGCCGCTTTTCTTCAAAGGCTCCTAAGGTTTCTTTTTTAACTTTATCACTTTCGAGCAGAGGATCTCGCTTATAAAGGAATCCATGGTCTGCCGTGACTATGATATTTACTCCACCCAGTTCATCCCGTATAAGCCGTACCAAACGATAGATTTCCTCTATGCTTTGCTGAGCCGCATCGAATAACTTAATTTCAGTTGCCGCTGGGTGTCCAATGGCATCGATACTATCGTGGTAAATATAAACGAGCTTTTTACCCTTCACCAGTTCCCGCCGTTCTTCTTTGTCCATGTCTATCATCTTCTGAAAATGAGTAGCAACGGCATCAGATACCGTATTCTTTAAAACCATTTCGCGCTCCTGCAGGCTATCAGTTTTATGGTTATCTGCCAGAACTCGTCCTTTATCATTCAGCCTCAGTTCAGAATGAGGAAGTAGTACTGCCATCCCATACTTGGTCGTCGAAGGCAGTACCCCCAGCATAGTGTCCAGTTTTACTTTTCCCACTGTTTCAACATTTAGACGAGTCGCGATATCGACAGCCACTTCATAGCGTAAAGCATCAGAAATAATTACAAAGCAGCGCTCGCCTGCGTCCACGATGGGAGCTAATTCCCGCCTGTAAAAATCCTGTTGCCGGCTAATCCCCTCCACCTGCCAGGCCTGATTGGGACTAGCACTAATGGCTGCTGACCAGGCAATCCCCAGTCCTTCCAGAAACCAATTGCTGTAGATGTTTTCTACCAGGCTGCGCATGGGTTTGAGGACTTCTACCGGATTTTGATCATAATGCCAGTAGAAATTACGATAGTAATAATCGATATAGTAATACTCACTGGTATAGCGCTCCCATAGTTCTTCTTTATTCAGCATGGAAATAGACCCATGCGTTTTCTTAAAATCCAGTATTTTAAGCAGGTTGTAAAGTGTTTCGTAAATGCTGCCGTATTTCTCATACCAGTGTTTAGTACGGCGGATTTCAATTAGTCGGATACAGTTACCATAGTTTTCTATCTCATTACTGATTGATTCCAAAATATACTGAAGAATCATTTTATCAAAAATTTCAAAGCTGTCACATTCACTAAGTTCTGCTGCCGGCACCGCATCTAATCGCTCCCCAATATTTAGTGATCTCTCCATAGTTAAAGCTAGTGCTTCATAAGTCGCTTTATCTGTTTGATGATTCATCCAATGGTCAACAAAGTAAATGCAATTACC
Organism: Eubacteriales bacterium; assembly: GCA_028680875.1. Taxonomy (GTDB): domain Bacteria; phylum Bacillota; class Clostridia; order Peptostreptococcales; family Anaerovoracaceae; genus JAQUJQ01. Next base: position 11,376 of record JAQUJQ010000014.1, on the reverse strand, counting down.
CTTCTCCTGCTCGGCCAGGTATTCCTTTAGAGGACTTAAGTATTTATCATCCAGGGTTCGCCTGAGACTGTTAATTAGAATATGGGCCGCTAGTTTCCTTAAGGATTGGTCTTCTTTCATATAACCGAAATGTCGACCCGCATACTTCCAAAAGACCTGTTCATCCATAAAACGGCTTATTTCTGATAGATGTTGATTACTCTCTTTATCTACACCATTGCCCAGAACTTTTTTAAATACCTCTAGCTGATCAGCGTATTTCAATGTACATAAGACCGACATCATAGCGAGCTCCAGACTAGCTTCATCATAAGTAATTATCCCATAGCTGGCCAGGCGTTTACAGCGTTCATTACTTTTGAAGAACTTCGCGTAGCGCTTTACTAAAGACCTGAGCGACATCGGAATATCTAGTTCCTCCATCTTCATTAGGAGTCGATCTGCGTAAAACTCAAAAGAATAGAGAAAGGTATCAATAAGCCAGTTATCCTCATCCCGGATTGGCCTGCTATTTGCATAAATCAGGTAATTAGATGTGGTATCCTCCACTTCTAATAGATATTTGGTAGAAAAATAGTTCCTATCAGTAAGACGATGCACCTTCGCCTGGACTAATTCTAACTTATCAATGAGGTCAACAAACTGCCCTTCGGTATCATACCAGAAAATAATCTTCCGTTTTTCTCCAGGCCTCAATGCTTCGGTAAACTTTTTATTCAGACTCTTCTCTATTTGTTTCCGTTCCATCATATCCTCCGTTTTCTAACTAACAAACTCCGCTATTCTTACACGTTTATTATCTTGCAGAGAAACCACATCCACAACAATTATTAATACTTTAAATTATTGCTTAAAAATTAGCGGTATATTTTAACCTTAATAAGATAAACCCACCGATAATAGCATTTACCGGTGGGCTAGCTGGGCAGAAATCTATGTAGCAATAGGAAACAGCATAAACCGCTTTCGCATAATCAAATAGAATTTGTCCGTCTGTATTGTGCTGCTGCTTCACTTATCTCTTTTACATTTTTATCTTTCCAAAGATCCTTCTGCCACTTTGTATAATCAAATGGCTCTCTTATTATAAGAGATATAAACCTTTCAGCCTCAACTTTCCCCAGATGTTTTATCAAAATCTTCATTCCTTCATTTCTGATAACAGTATCAGTCCTCATCAAAATCACCCTCCAAAATCCTGATAAAATCAAGCGGATTTATAATTTCTATAAGATCAACTTGTTTATTGAGTATTTTGGCATCTGTTGTAATAAAATATTGGCACTTCCCTATTACAGCACACGCAAGGTGAAGCGCATCCTTTGCTTTTAAACCCATCGATTCAAACTTTTCAGCCAGTAAGATGACTTTATCATCTGCTTCACAATCCAGCACTGCTATATCCTTCCAAGCTTGTATGGTTTCCTTCCTTTGCTCATATGGGTTTTCTGAGTTTTCATAATCAAGTATATAAGACCATACAAGTTCAAAGTTGCCCTTCAGAATTTCATTCTGGATAAACAGCTTGGCTTCTGTTTCCAGCCTTATCTTCATCTGCGTCTGGTCATCAAACGGACGGTTAAAGCTGCAATTATCGAGATAAATACGCACAAGATACTCCTTATTCTCGTCTTTACTTAAGTATAGTCTATCTTCCTTGGGTTATCAACACGCGCCATCCTTTAGGCTTCGGGAACCTAATTTCCTCAACACTCTATATCTTTGCCAATAATTCCTTTAATTTTGCATAATTCACCTTAACTCCATCATCTAAATCCAGGCTTATCCGCATATCAGCGTAGTGGTGGACAACTTCTTCGTATTTTTTCAATTCCAGTATCTGCTTGTCCAGCTTGGCGAGCTTTTTGGCTGCCTTCCGAGCCGAACTGTTTCCTGCTTCATCAGTTATTATCCTTTGTAACTGCTGTTTCTCGACCTCCAGTGCGTCCTGCAAACGGTGCAGGTAGTCGGTACGGAGGGTGGCAATAGTATCTGGCTGATAGCGGTGCAGGTAGACCAACGCATTAAAAGCCTTCTCTTTACCCGAGCTAAACAGCCAGTAGATGGGGCGTTTCTTATAAGTCTTGACATGGTCTTTATAAAAATCATTTAAAAAATAGCGACGGATGGTATCCCGGGCAGTTTCTTTGTTTTTACGCCCCAGGGCATCCGCAATAAAGTCCAGGTTTTCCTCCAGGGTTACTTCGCTGAAGGTGATGCGAACAAAATTTACAAAACGGGTGACGATATCGTCAGTAAAGTAATCCTCTGCCAGTATGGGGATGACATTATCTCGATCCACTGGGAAAGTCTTATATAATGAGGGGTCAAACTCACCCCCGGCAAAGGCCAATCCTTCTTGGTCAAGAGAGTAGCGTCCTAACATACAGCCTACTGCATAGGAGATGTATTCCTTGATGGTATCCAGAAGTAAACGCTCTTCCAGTTCTTCCTCGCTCTTGTCTGCACCATAGCGATAATAGGGATTACAAGTCAGAGTTATTTCGGATAAGGGTACTTCCGGGGTCAGCTCATCCTGTAGACCATAGGCATCGATGAATATGCGATTATTCTCCTCCTCCAGGCGCTGCATTTCCAGTGTCATTTCCTGCCAGTGAGCGCGGAGGCGTTGATACGTTTCCTGCAGAGTTGGTTTTCGGTACTCTGGTTTTAATAAGGGGGATTCAGTGAATTCCCAGGATGTTTCGTAGGAGTCCCAGTCGGTATGTGTAATTATCATTTGTTGTTGTACATTGTCATTAATGAACCTTCGAGGAAATGATACTATTGGAACTCTTAAGACATCATTTGTCTGCAAACTTACAGTAGGGTTTATAATAGCAAATATATATTTTGAAACCTTTGAAATGAGGATTGCAAGGATCCAGAATAAGTCGTTTTCAGACTCAGGGTATATTGCAGGGCCAACCGTTTCTGCAAGCATCCTCTCCGGTAATAATCGAAAAGAATTGGTAGTTGATAATTTTGTCCATGTTATACCTTTTTTACACCATAGATATTCTGGTGTGATTCTAGCTACTGCATCTCTTCGATAATGTTCTCTAGTAAGCGGATCCCACTTAACAACGATATTCATATTTCCATAATAGTTTCTATTATCTCCGCCTTTCGCACAAAAAAGGTACCTATCTGGATTAGAAATATCAGTACCAGAACATTCCCACACAAAGCGTAGAAACAAATCGTTCTTGCCAGTCTTTACTACTCCATCAGAAAATGCTAAATTTGCCAATGGAGTTCCTGCAGAAAAACAATTTAGAACTGCATCACTCACCCAATACGCAATCGGCGAGCCGGGGATTTTCTTGAAATCAGCAGCGGAAACCCGGTATGGAGAATCTCGTGTTGATCTTAACTCTTCCTCTTTTTCCGCCTCATTTTTTCCATCAACAAGCCGCAAATAAGCGCCTCTGTATTCCGGATTATGTTCATTATTAATAACAAAAGCAGTAGTTGAAACTACTTCCCCGCCGATGCTGTCAAAAGCCCTTGCACCCAGATGAGCCATCGAGACAATTGTATTCTTATTGAGAATATTCTTACGCAGCTTTTCAAACGATGAAAGGAACATCCAGCTCTGCATGGTTATCATACTGACCGTCCCATGCTTTACTGCCAAATCAAGATTCCGTTCCATAAACATGGCAAACAAATCAGACTTGCTATCCGGGTAGTTTTTCTCAGCAAAGACCTTCAGCCGTCCATTCATTCCCTTACTTCCCATATAGGGCGGGTTCGCAATTACCACATGATATTTGGGGTTCAAATAATCTACCTGCTGTAATGCCTTCAACACCTTCTTATGCGTAACATTAAAAAAAAGATTCCCGGACAGGTCTTTTTCTTCCAGCAGGTGCAGAATATCGGAGACATCGGTGATAGCTGGTCGAATCAGGGAGCCGAAGTTATCTGCTGCCTCGAAGAGTCTCAAGGTGGGGAACAGATTCGCGGTAAACAGATCATGCCCGATTTCTTCCTTATAGTTTCTAAGTTCATCTTCATCGAAATGGATATTTTCCAGTACACAGATATGGGGCTGAATCCCTTTACGGAAAAAGCGGCGGTGTTTCTTCCGCGCCTTCATTACCAGGGCAAAGGCAGCCAGTTCTCCGGCTCGCTTATCAATCTCGATGCCGTAGAGGTTGTGGTTCAGAATCTTTTCAGGTATCTCCGAGGGTACATAACCCGTTTCTTCATAGATAGCGTAGAGCAAATCAAAGGCATAAACCAGCATATGACCGGAGCCGCAGGCAGGGTCACAGATTTTGAGCTCTTCTGGGGAAGTAATCTTAAGGAAAGGGGACACACCCGTACCGGGAATGTCGCCGTGAGGGTTTGGTTGCTCCGGGCTGATATAAAAATCCATCTGTTCCACCAGGCTTGACTCAGGATGATTCATCATCCACAGGCGTCCCAGGGAATTCTCGACCAGATAGCGTACAATCCAGTGCGGCGTGAATAGCTGAGTAGCGGCCGGGATGTCCTCCTGACTGATTTTAATATTCTTCTTCAGGCCGGCAAAAACCTGATCTTTTTTCTCGGATATATAATACTGGTAAAGCCAGCCGATAATCTCGACATCCTGCCAATTTTTCTCATAAATGGTTTCCGGATTTGTCATGTCTCTAAGAAAGGAATTCTCGTTTAGGAGATTGTCGGGAAAGAGAATTTCCGTACAGTCCCCAATTTTCTCAAATAAAAAGGGCAGGATGGTATTAAGGCTGTTGCATTGCTTGATTAATAGATACTTGAAAAGTCCATTTTGGTCTTCCTTTTCTTTAAGTTCAAAAACCTTTTCCCGGTAAGCCTCGCGCTCCTTTTCACTTTGAAAGTTAAAATCAAGGTTAAAGGCTTCGCGCATTATATCAGGTTCTACACTACCTGGCACAGTAGAGGATAAGGCTCTCACCCCGGTAGGTAAGTAGTTATTAATCTCCATGAAACGCAGAGCGCAAAAACGATTAAACCATGTATAGGCAACCTCTTCTATTACCTGCGGATAACCTTTCTTATCGATTTCTGCGATCAGGCTATCTCTTTGTTTGATCTGCACGCTGTCCAACGCTTTTCCGTTTATGTATATGGCATCACTAGCTTCAATCTGAGCCTTTTTTACTTTGGTTTCAGTAATACCCAGTTCATAAGCCTTCTGCTCAACCCGTTCTATAAGGTCATTCCTGGCTGCAATAGCAAAATTACGCAGATTTGATTTATTCATTGCTACCACCTTCCAAACCGAATGACTTTTTTCGCCTTTATTAGTCCCTTAAGCTTATTACCAAGGTTATTTACATAATCATCAACATCCTCTTCGGTACAAAGGGTGTCTACCAGCGCGATTTCTTTCAGTTCCAGCACATGTATTTCAGGTTCATGAGCCGGACCTTCCCCTGGATGAGTACCCGGTTTTTTCTGACCGTCTGCAATGGCTTTTTCGATCTCATACAGCATATGCTTACGATAATTGACACTCTGGGTAATAGCCGCATCCAGCCGTTCGAAACCAATGCTGTCATCAATATAGCAGTATTTTGCCTCATACCAGCTGTTAATGTCCCGGTTAAATCTCTTCTTATCCTCATCACTTAGTCCATACCAGGTCAGAACTTTTGTTAGTTGTTCATAATCTTTTTGTACAGTAGTCTTGCTGTACTCCTTTTTTAGGTTCAGGCTTTCCTCAAACTGCTTATCAAGCCAACCGGTCAGGTCTGGAATCTGATTAATTTTCTTATATGGTACAGAATCCTTAATAATGGCCTGCAACTCTGCTGTTTTACTTGAGAATTTTGTATCCTGCAGATAGCTCTGGTTATCTTCAATTCGCTTCAGCATATCTAGTCCCTTATCAAAAATAACCCGCTGATTCTTGAAAAAGCCCTTTATCATCTTCATGTCTTCATCCCAGTCCAGGAGTTCATCCTGGTAATCTTTTAATTTGCTAAGCAGGGTAAGATGATTCTGTCTGTACTGTTCGATTTCCTTAAAAATCGCCACTCCCTGCATAATCAGGTCTTTTCCGGGATATTTCTTGTCTTCATAATGCCTTAGATAGTCTGTCTCAATCTGCTGTGTCTTTTCCTGCATCTTAGCTAGAAACTGACGAATCAACCCGTCTTCATCAGATGGTAAATCAACGGTATTGAAAAGATCTTTGCAGATCTCTCGGGCAGTTTTGATAAGTTTTTCATCTACGTTAACCCGTTTTTTAATCAGCAATTTTTCTACTTCAGTCTTTTTACGCAGGTAACCAGGAATGGCTTTATCTGTTAGTTCCAGAAAAGCCCCCTGGTAGAGCAGACGGATCTTTTGCTGCTTGAATAGGGAAGCGACCATTCCGGCGATATCAATTTCCCGCCAACCATACGGAGCATCTTCAAACTTGTCCAAGATGCCTTTCATGGTAATCTGTAGGTTCTTTAGGTCCTGTAGATCAATGTAGTTCATGACTTCATCCAGGGCTAATTGGTTCAGTTCTTCTCCTTTTGCCATTATGGTAAACTGTTCCACATTTTTATTCAGGATATTCTCAATATCCTGATCGCTATCCAGGAACTCTCTTACATAGAATAGTTTATTATAAACGCTCTCTACCAGCACCTTCAGCCCGTTATTCATCTTTTCCTTAGCGCTACTGCCTTTGGGGTCAATTATCTCTCCATTGGTATAATACCGTCCCTGTAACAGGGCATCCTCCAGCATGTTTTTGGCACGTGTCTTACGCTCTCTGGCTTCTTCTTGCTTCTCGACCATAATTCTTTTTAGGTTGGCAGGCAGGTTTGTCTGTTTCTTGATTTTATCGAAGCGTTCTATTTTCAGGGCTTCCTGCATCTCTTCAAAATAGTCATTACCATCATTCAGACGAATAATCAGGTCATTGCTTCCGGCTGAGACCATCTTTAGTTCAGCTTCATTGGCATCATAATCATCCGCAGCCCGGGTAAGAGCACGAAGTCCCATCCGCGCTGCCTGATTGCCTATACTAGTCTCGTCTATTTTGCGATTAAATGGGAGGGGGTAGCGTTTACTATACTGATACTTCTGATCCTCGTAGATATCATTGAAAATATATGCACCGATCTCCTGAACTACTACATTCCCATCGATAACAGTATTTCTGATTTCCCGGTTGATATCCTGTTCATCATCGGTCAGGAAACGATATTCATCCGCATTTTTTTGCACATAATTCTGGGAGATAAGCCTTTGTAGAGACTTCTTAATGTTTTCTTTTAAACTCAGTTTATCTTCGTTTATCCTGGATACCATCAGGGTAGCAATGTTTTCAATGTTGGCTGGAATATCGCCAATGTAGCGAATGAGGAATAAGAGTTTCAAAACATCCAGGTCTTTATGTTCTAATCCTTCCTTATTAACAGCAGCTTCGCTGGCACGAATGATGACCCGCTGGATACTTCCATCTAGAAACTCGTGAACAGAATCATAAAAGGCATAAAAGGGAATAAGCAGCCCGACTTCTCCATCAGCATGCTTACATGCCGCATCCTGGAAGGCCGACAGCATCGACCTTTCACCTTCAGATAAGTGTTTGCCGCTGGCTCCGTACCGCCGTATCTGGTTAAATACTTCCTGCAAGAGTTTGAACTGATAAGGCACAAAAGGATAGGTAGAGCAAAACTCTTCTTCACCGCTGTATCCCTTAAGATCAGCTACGGTACCTTCGGAAAAATGGATGAGGTTTTTTAAGGTCGCAGCCTGTTCACTGTAGATTAACCGGAGTTTATCATTCGCATGATCCGACTTTTCTAAGATTCTTTTCTTGATTACCTCATCGACCGAGGCAGATGATAAGCTTAGGCGCGTTTTGAAACGACCCTGAATCTTGGAAAAATCATTACCTTTTACTTTTGTAACCGAATCAATGTCTTCCTGGGAAGTTACGATAACCCACACCTTACCCTGGCAATGGGTTCCCAGGTCTTCGGCAACAGTTTGCAGATTCAACATCAGCTCACTATTGTCACCAATATACTGTCCGACCTCATCGACCAGAAAAACTAGATGAAAGTTCTTCCCCTTGCTATCTATGTATTGCTTTACTTCCTGGGCAAATTGTCCAATACTGATACTCGGTCCTTGGCTGTGGTTAAACCAGTTCCCGGCACTGCTTTCAGACATGCCGGTGCTCCTCATCAGAGCTTCAACAACTGCATCTTCATCAAAAAAGAAACAACTGCGCCGGTCTTCCCATGTTTCCCCTTTTAATTTAGCAAAGTCAGTTTTAAACTGCTCCAGTACCCCTTCTCGGTTAAGATATTTTTCCAATTCTGCTACCTTAAAATCGTCTCCGTAATAGCCCAGATGTTCATAGAACACTTTTAGAAAAACCTTTAAAATAGCTGCCTTATCATTCTTGATGCCCAGCGGACTTTTGGAATCTATGTTAAAAAGGATGGTCTCACATTTAATTCGTGATGCCCGCTCAATATCTGCGTAAACGGCAGGATCAGATACCTTATCTGCAAAGAAATCGACTGCTCTTTTGCCCTTCACTTCATCGTTTTCTAAGAGATAGGAAAGTATTTTTAGGAAATGGGATTTACCTGAACCGAAGAAACCAGAAATCCATACTCCCATTTCATCGGTATAGCCATCGATTCCTTTCTGATAGTTCTGATAGAAGGTAGCAATATGCTTAAGCAATTCCCTGGTAACCACATATTCCTCTAATTCCTGGCAGCGGTTCTCCTCATCATTTTGGGCTACCTTTATAACTCCTTTTATCTCTCGATCAATCTTCTTCTTGAACATCTCTCGAACAAGCATATCTATCCCCCATATCCTGTTTATTTAACTAGTTGAAACGCGCGATAGTAGTTTTCATCTTTAAAACGATTAAACAATTTTAACGACTGCCCATCATAGCTGCCCGGAAAGAAAAGCACTACCGGCAGCCGATCAAATACATGGTGAAGATTGTTTAAGATGCTATGTGAACGCATAAATGGATATACTTTTCCCACCCCGGTAAGAAATAGTACATCACCAGGCTTTGGCTTAAAGCTCATTTTATCAATATAGTCCTTATAACTGGCAGCTTTCATAATCGCATCTGCAAGTTCAGCCTGTCCACGCTTTTCTTCCATTAATGGCATTTGGTCCAGAATCTCTTTTTCCCGTGCAATATCTAGTAGAACTTCGTAGAGATCATATTCTATGATTCTACGATTGGAACCATTATAGTTAATTTTTTTCTTTATATGTTGGACATAATCCCGAACCAGCAGCTCATCGGCAGGATCATAGTCAAATATGTAAAAGCCGATTTCATTACCCAGTCCTTTGTTCTGAATGAATGCTTCGGCTTGTATCCTGGGGATAATCTGCTCTAATCGCTGATTAGTAGTAGACATTTTTTCATCTCCCGCATTAAGTATTTATGCCCATCGACCCCAGCAGTTCAGTTTCACCGTGATTTTTTAAACACTTTACGATGTCTGCATCTAGTACAGGTCGTTTCAGCCTCCCGGTCTTTTGATCAGCAAGAATCCCGACTTCAAAAATGATCCTGGTTAGGACCTGCTTCAGTTTAGCCACAGTTGTATCACTCCACTGCGCAACATTCTCATTTTGTTCACGTTTGGCGATAAAAAATTCATTTATATCCTTTTTCTCCAGGTGCAAATTGTCATTTTCAAACTTCTCTCCGATAACTTCAATGATAAAGTCACGCACCAAGCGGTTAGTTTTCGCTATCGCATACAGATTAACAACTTTTGCGCTTGCGGAAGGTTTTTCAGCCAAGAATTGCAGCAAAGATTCATCTAATGTCTCAATTCGTCTAAGCACCGCTGTTAAACGCTTGGTTAGGCTCTTTTCAGTAGAGTACTGAAAAAGGTTGTTATCCCTAACCGCTTGCCGTATCTGCTGTTCATTTAACCCGCTGACCTTGAGTTTTGCCACCTGCCTTATTTCATAATAAAGAAACGGTTCACCCGTTAAAGCAGCACTGTAATTTATTCTATCTTGCAGGGTATTCACTCTCCGTAATTCTAATAATTAATTTTTTTATGATTAGAATGGCTTCCAAACACAGTCTCCTGTGCTTACCTACCTATTTAAACTTAATAATCCTCATAAACCTTGTTTCAATTATTGTCTATTATTTTAACATAATGTGATAGCATAATACTTTTTTACCAATTTTAAGAGGGTGACATGGGGACGGTTCTCTTGACACCATTACTATTAGATTGATAAGATAGGTATAGACGTTTTTTTGTTTTTTTGCATTTTAAGGAGAGTAACGCTATGCCGAGACACCAGAGAATACTAAGCAAAACTGGAATCTATCATGTAATGATGCGGGGAAACGAAAGGAAGAACCTTTTTGCGGGTGAAGAAGATAAACTAAGGTTTCTTGATACGCTATTTGCTAAAAAAGATGAAACAAGGTTTTTTCTTTATGCCTATTGCCTTATGGATAATCATGTCCACCTGTTAGTAAGAGAAGGTCCAGAAGGTCTTGCAACTATGATGAAGCGGATTAATACCAGCTATGCCTACTACTTCAATCAAAAAAATCATAGGGTGGGACACCTCTTTCAAGATCGTTTCAAAAGCGAACCAATTGAGAACGAACGATATTTGCTGGCTGTAACTCGATATATCCATAACAACCCGGTTAAAGCAGGTATCGTAAAAAAACCAGAGCGATATAAGTGGAGCAGTTATAACAGTTATTTGAATCCGTACTTACCAGAATCAAAAATAGTGGATACAGAATTCATATTATCAATTTTGGCTAATGACCAGAAAATAGCAATACAAGAATTCCGAAAGTTTTCAAAGGAGCAGGACGAAAGCGAGTTTCTCGACATAGAAGAAGGTAGTATCCGGACATTAGAGGAAGGTAAGTCTTACTTGGAAGAATATCTGGCAAAAAGATGGTCAGGGAAAAACATAGAAGACTTAATAAAAGACAAAGAAACCCGTACAAAAATTATAGTGCACCTAAAGACAAACACCAAGCTATCCGTTAGGAAGATAGCTGATTTACTAGGGATTAATCGTGGGATTGTGCAGAAAACCAAGGTTAACCTGTAAAACAAAGAAAGAAGAAAAAAAGGTGTCAGGGGAACCGTCCCCTTGACCGGGGAACCGTCCCCTTGACACCCTACTCCACCGTCACGCTCTTTGCCAAGTTCCTTGGTTTATCTACGTCTGCTCCCCGGAAGATGGCCATGTAGTAGGCGAACATCTGCAGGGGAATTACTGATACTATGGGGGCTAGGAGGGGATTTACGTCTGGGAGCAGTATCTGCTCATCGCATTCCTGGCAAACTTCCTGCAGGTTTTCTTTGCAGACTGCTACTACTACCGCACCACGAGCTTTGA
>JAQUJQ010000175.1 GCA_028680875.1 Eubacteriales bacterium | reverse complement strand
TTGCAAATAATCTATTTCACTTTTAATTTTTTCCTTTATGCGTTGAGACATATTATCATAAATAATCGCCGCCACATCTTTGTTTGCACCCTTAAGGGCAATAGCCATTTCTTTTGTGTCAACCTCTCTGAGAAATCTTTGTATCGCTGTCGGATCCAAAATAGTTATATCCTCGAAAATAAACATTCGCTTTCTGATTTCCTCCGACAATTTTGGGTCATTTCTGCTGAGTTCATCGAATATAAACTTCTCAGTGCCGCGGTCAATGTTATTCATTATTTCTGCTATGTAATTGATCCCTCCCACCTCAAGCAGATCCACAGAAACAACAGATTCGAATTTCCTTTCCAGGATGCTCTCAACCTGTCTTATTATTTCCGGTGCGGTCCTGTCCATCCTTGCAATTCTTTCTACGACATCCACTCGAATATCTTTTGGTAATTCGGATATTATTGAAGATGCCTGATCTGCCCTCGCATAGGAAAGAATCATTGCAATTGTTTGAGGATGTTCGTTTATTATCATATTTTTTAAATTTTTATAATCTGCCTTACGTATAAAATCGAAGGCTTTAGTACGCAGTGTTTTTGTAACCCTTTCCAGTAATGCCATACCCTGTTGTGCACCAAATGCTTTTTCCAATACATTTTTTGCATAAGTGATGCCTCCCTCAACATAAACCTTTTGTGCTACACAGAGCCCGTAGAATTCGTCTATAGCCTGATCGGTTACTTCCGGTTCCACGCTTTCTTGCTTAGTGATTTCATAGGTGATTTTTTCGATATCGTCCTCTTGTAAATGTTTATAAATACTGGATGCGATATCAGCTCCGAGGGAAATTATTATCTGTGCCGCCTTTTGTCTTGAATTGATTTTATTCATCGCTATCACTCTTTAGCCAGGATTTGATCATTTGTGCAACAATCTCCGGGTTTTCCTTTGCAAAATCTTTTATTGCCTGTGCTCTTGAATCACTCACAGGAGTAATATGCGCAACCTCTTCTTGACCAAACAACTCATTGAGAGCATCTTCATCTGCAATTTGTGTCCGTTCTTCTTCTGCAGATTTAAGAGCTCGTTTCCTTTTTCTAAACAAAATAAGGGCTAGCAAGCCTGCCAGTAAAATAAAAACCCCGGCTCCAATGCTTATATAAATGAATCTTTTGTTGTTTTTCTCTTCATCAAAATCCGTTACGTCTACTTTTTCTTCTTTTGAATCAAAGACAAAATTCTGTACGGTAATATCCTCCGGATTGACCCCTGCTGCAAAGGCTACCAGTTGGGTGATCCTGTCTCTTTCTCCCGGGTCAAAGGAAGCCTTATCAATGGCAATCCCAATAGATATGGATTCTATTTTTGCTCCGGACTTTTGCAATTGTGACTTTACTTGACTCACCTGGTACTTTGTCTCTTCACTGCTGCTGGTATAAGTACTTTCACCGTTACTACCACCCGTTGGATATGTTGGAATTTCCGAATTACTTCCTGTTCCCGGAATTCCTCCATCAGCCTGAGTGGAGGAAGACGATTCAGAAGTTTTGCTTGTATCACTGATGACACCGGTATTGTTTCCATCTATAGATGGGGTATATAAGGTTTCTTCTTTTATCAAATCATCCGTATCCACTGTTGCGGTAACGGAAATTTTAAAGCTCGAATACTTATAAGGACCTTCGAGTACGGTCATTATTTTCCTTTTAACTTCGTTTTCTATTTCCTTGGTCAGGCTGACTTTTAGAAAGTCAGGGTTATTTCTGGTGTCATTTCCTACCAGATCGTTTCCCTGACTGTCGATAAGAGCGATGTTATCACTTGTCAGCCCGATAACAGACTTAGCAACCAAATTTTGAATACCTGCAATTTGTCTTTCTGATAGAGTGGATCCCTGTTTCATATGGATGATAACTGATGCGGTTGCCTGTTCTTTTTCCTGTAGATAAAACACCTGTTCGCTTGGCATTGTAATAGTTACTACAGCATCCTTAACCCCATCCAATGTCTTTATGCTGGCAGCAATTCTCTCCTGCAGCTGCATATTGGCATATTGCTTTCTTTCATAGTCTGTAGTCAACATGCCGCCACTCTTTTCAATTAAATAATAGCTTAATCCGCTTTTGGGATATCCCTCCGTAGCCAATGCCATTCGGATGCGGGCTTCGTCTTCTTTTAAAACCATTATGGAGTTGTCTCCGCCGGTTTTAACTTTTACATCCATTTCTTGTAGCTTTGCCAGAATTTCCACGGTTTCCGTCTGAGCCAACTGATCAAAGATAACAACGTATTCGTCAGTATTCAAAAATATACTGAAAAAGAGAGCAACCACTAAGATCATTGCAATACCTATGATTACTGCCTTTTTTAATTTATGCGGAGCACTGCTCCAAAATTGTTTAATTTTATCCGGTGCTTTTTTTAACTGCTCATTCATTTATGCGATCCATTTAATTGTTATAACTTAAAGATTGATTCTCATAATCTCAGAATATGAATCCAATAGCTTATTTCTTAATTGAACCATTGTTTGAACCGCTATTTCAGCTTTGGTCGCATTTATGAGCATGGTATGCATATCATCCATGTTCCCTATAGATAAATTATAGGCATCCATTCCGGTCACAGCTTCTGTCTCCTCAACATTATGAACCAAATCCAGAAGAAACTCTTTGAATTGAAGCCCTTCATTTCCATTAACATTCGGATCTGTTGTTTTGACGGGAAACATAGAATTATTTATATTTGAATTCATTGGAACGATAAACATGTTTAATCCCTCTTCTTTCAATTACTATCTGCCTATTTCCAATGCCTTTAATACCATTGCTTTTGTGGCATTAAAGGCGGTTACATTTGCTTCATAAGCTCTGCTTGCACCAAGCATATCAATCATTTCCTGTGCAGTATTCACATTCGGCAGCATGATATATCCTTCTTCGTCTGCATCCGGATGATTGGGATCGTATACCGGTACTAAACCCGATGGATCTTCTATTATTTTTTCTACCTTGACTCCACCGATTGTCCTTCCTTGAGCTTTTTCAAAAGAAGATTTAAAGCTTGTGAGAACCACCATCTTTCTCCTGTATGGCATTCCCTCTTCGGTTCGTGTAACTTTTGAATTGGCAATGTTTTGAGAGATTACATCCATTCTTAATCGCTGAGCAGTCAGTCCGGATCCGGAGATGTTAAAAGAACTTAAAAAATCCATATTTACCTTCTCCCTTCACTTATTGCATATTTTAATCGTGAGAACTGATCTGATATACCTCGAATTAAATACTGATATTGAATTTGAGTTTTCACCATATTAATGTTTTCAACATCGATATTTACATTATTTCCATCCATACGTTCTGAAACAGAGTAGTCCGTAGATACTCTGATTTTAACATTCCTGACCCCATCCGATCCTTTTGTATATTTATTGATTTCATTTTTTAATGCTTTTTCGAAAGATACCTTCTGAGCCTTATATCCCGGCGTCTCATGGTTTGCAATGTTATTGGAAATAACTTTTTGCCGCTGCCATGTACCGTCCATCGCTTTTTGAAGAAACACTGTAATTAAAGAATCGCCAATCATAGAACCCCTCCATTTTATGCATTAAAAAAACTTCTCTTTCGGTAGCCAGGCTACCACTTACATTAGTAAAAGGTCCTATAGCTTTGCGTCCCATCTTTTCAAATGGTTTGCCTTTGTCGTCGACAAGTTATCTGAAATTTTGATATTAATCGATATTATCATACCTTTACTACGCTTGTCAATTAAAGTACTAATATATTAGTAAAAATTGCTAAAGTTTTTTTAGTTCCTGCCGATATAAGAGAAATAGAAGGATTTATTAACAAATTGAAAGGTGGAATTGGTAGAATGGAAATTTCTTTCTTAAATAAGAATAAAAACGTTCAGAACCAAAAAATAAATGATGCGACATCCGACCCCATGAGAAATATCAGCAGTGAGGAGAATAAGAAATATACTGATAAGAATCA